>CAZHVC010000121.1:0-5868 GCA_964535765.1 uncultured Ignavibacteria bacterium
CAGTTATCGCTTTATCATTATCTTGTGTTGGGGGCGGTCCTTTTCGCCTTTGGCGTTTTCGGGCTGTTGACCCGCCGCAATGCAGTCGGCGTTCTGATGGCTATCGAATTGCTGTTCAATGCGGCCGCAATCAATTTCGTGGCCTTCGCCAGATTCATCGATCCCCAAGGATTGGCAGGACAGGTTTTCGCCGTTTTCATAATCACTGTGGCGGCCGCCGAGGCCGCCGTCGGCCTGGCGATAGTGATGCTTATTTACCGGAATTTCCGGGGAATAGAAGTCGACAAAATCAATTTCATGAAATGGTAATCGGGTATGATTCATAATGGTTGGCTGATTCCGCTGTTTCCGCTTTTGTCGTTCTTGACGATCGTATTTATCCTAAAGAAAAATCAGAAAGCATCGAGTTATTTTGCCATCGCCATGGTGCTGATTTCGCTGATTTTGTCTTTTATTTTGTTTTTCGAGATGTTGGCCGATGGCCATGCCTATCACAAGTTCGTGAACTGGTTGTCATGGTCCGATTTCGAATTGCCCATGGGGATATTTATCGATCCGTTGACTGCGGTGATGCTGATCGTGGTTACGATCGTTTCCTCGCTGGTTCACATCTATTCGCTCGGATATATGCACGGAGATCCCCGATTTTCGAGGTTTTACGCCTATTTGTCGCTGTTCACATTTTCCATGCTCGGGCTGGTAATTGCGGGAACCTACGTTCTGATACTGGTTTTTTGGGAATTGGTCGGGCTTACATCATACCTGTTGATAGGATTCTGGTTCGAGAAGAAGATCGCCGCCGATGCCGGCAAGAAGGCATTCGTTACGACCAAACTGGCCGATCTTGGCTTCTTGCTCGGCCTTGTGCTATTGCTGTTTGCAGCACACACCGCCAGCATCCCGGAACTAAACGAGTTGATCGAATCGGGGCATGCCCCCCTGACTTTGATCGGAATCGCCGGCATATTGATGTTCATGGGGGCTTGCGGCAAATCGGCCCAGTTCCCGTTCCATGTTTGGTTGCCCGATGCTATGGAGGGTCCCACGCCCGTTTCGGCGTTGATTCATGCCGCCACCATGGTTGCCGCCGGCGTATATCTAACAGCCCGGCTGATGGGAGTCATCATGGTATCCCCGGCTATGGCGATGGTCGTGGCGACGATCGGCGCCATTACCGCGGTGATGGCCGCTTCGATCGGCTTGGTTCAAAATGACATCAAAAGAATACTGGCTTACTCGACAGTTTCCCAGCTCGGATACATGATCATGGTGCTTGGCTTGGGCGGTTACACCGCCGGCAGTTTTCATCTTTTCACCCATGCCTTTTTCAAGGCACTGCTGTTTCTCGGCGCCGGTTCGGTCATTCATGCGGTTCATACCAACAACATACAGGAGATGGGCGGCCTTCACGGCAAAATGAAAATAACCTCCATAACATTCCTGATCGCTTCGCTTTCGATCGCCGGGATATTCCCGCTGTCGGGATTTTGGTCGAAAGACGAAATATTTGCGGTCGCCTATTACGGCGGCCACTATTTTTTCCTGGCCGCCGGAATCGTCGCCGCTTTCATGACGGCATTCTACATGTTCAGGCTGTATTTTTTGACTTTCACTGGCGCGCCGCGCGATCGTCATGCCTATGATCACGCCCATGAATCGCCCCGCAACATGACGATCCCGTTGATAATCCTCGCCGTTTTATCCGTTTGCGCCGGCTGGTGGGGTATCCCTTGGCTGGAACACGGCTACGGCAGTTTCGTTAAATTCGGCCACCACGCTCACCACGCCGAGCCGAACATCGCCTTGATGCTGGTATCGCTTGCCGTAGCCGGATCGGGCATTGGTTTCGCCTATCTGGTTTATCGGAAAAAAGTCATAACCGCCGAGTCGATCGGGGCGCGTTTCCGGCCGTTGTATAAGCTGCTTTATAACAAGTATTATTTCGACGAATTATACATGGCGGCCATAGTCAATCCGACTTATAAAATCGCCGAAATACTGTTCCGGTTCGATCAGGTCGTAATCGACGGCATAGTCAATGGGGCCGCCAGAATTACCCTCTGGTGGTCGTGGGCTAAGGAAAGATTTGACACCTACGTAATCGACGGGGCCGTAAACGGAGCGGGGTATTTGTCGCTGGCGATCGGGCGTGCTTTGCGCAAAACCCAGACCGGCCAGATTCAAACCTACGCTCTGGTGGTGTTCATAGGTGCGGTGATACTGATATTCGTGAAATTTATCCGAATTTGAGGAGGAGCAAGTGGGCTTTCCAATACTTAGTTTTCTGACTTTCTTCCCGATGCTGGGAGTGATCGCGGTTTTACTTCTGCGCAAAACCGATGTCGGGCTTATCCGCTGGACCGCCGCTTTTTTCTCGTTCGTTCCGCTTGTGGCCTCGATTTTTCTGTTGAGCGGGTACGATACCAGCACTCCGGCGATACAGTTCGTAGAGCGCCACGCCTGGTTTCCCCAGATCAATGTGACTTATTACATGGGCGCCGACGGTCTTTCCGTGCCGATGCTGTTTTTGACCGCGTTGCTATCGTTTATTTCGATAATCGCTTCGTTCGGAATCAAAGAAAGAGTGAAAGAATACTTCGCCTGGTTTTTGCTGCTTGAGGTCGGAATGATGGGCGTTTTTTGCGCCCTCGATTTTTTCCTCTTTTATATTTTCTGGGAGATCATGTTGGTCCCGATGTATTTCCTTATCGGCGTCTGGGGCGGACCGCGGCGGGAATACGCGGCGATCAAGTTTTTCCTATATACGTTGTTCGGCTCGTTGTTCATGTTGGTGGCCATCTTGGCCTTGTATTTCACTACCGGCACGCTCGATATGATGGAACTGATATCCAAAAAAGAGATGTACGGACACTCATTTCAGCTCTGGGTTTTTGCGGCGTTTTTCATCGCTTTCGCCATCAAGGTTCCCGTCTGGCCGTTCCATACGTGGTTGCCCGATGCGCATGTCGAGGCTCCGACCGCGGTTTCGGTCATCCTGGCGGGTATCCTGCTGAAAATGGGAACATACGGCATACTGCGCGTCAATTTCCCGATGTTCCCCGAGGCGACTAAATACTTTGCCATACCGATAGCCATCCTCGGCCTTATAGGGATCGTATATGGGGCTCTTGTCTCGATGGCCCAGAAAGATTTGAAAAAGCTGGTCGCCTATTCATCGGTTTCCCATATGGGTTATTGCATGCTCGGCATGGCGGCCATAACCACCGTCGGGGTGAGCGGCTGCCTTTTCCAGATGTTTTCACACGGTGTTATAACCGGCGCCTTGTTTTTGCTGGTCGGCGTGATATATGACCGGGCCCATACCCGCGAAATAGCGGCATTCGGCGGGCTGGGTGCGAAACTGCCGGTCTATACCGGGATCTTTACCTTGTTCGGGATGGCCTCGTTGGGTCTGCCCGGTATGTCGGGATTCGTGGCCGAATTCATGGTGTTCGTCGGCTCATTCAATTCCCCGTTCATTAAGCGCTGGATAGTAATCTTGGCCGTGCTCGGTGTGATCCTGACGGCCGGGTATATTCTGCGGATGATCCAGAAAATGTTCTTGGGCCAATTCAACACCAAATGGGAGAACCTGACGGACATGAACGGCCGCGAAATTTTCACCGTCGTACCACTGGCGATCTTCACGCTGATGATCGGAATTTGGCCGACCTCGTTGAATGTTTTCTTGAGAGCGACGGTCGAAAATCTGGTAAGAATTTTCACCAATTGATCGAGGCGACGTGGATAAAAGACAAACGATTCTTTTTCTCACCCACATTTACCCGCGCTACGATAAAGATTTCATAGCGCCGTTCGTCGGCACGCTCGCCGAGCATCTTGTTCCCTATTACGATATCGTTGTCGTTTGTCCGCGTCACCCCCGGGCGACTGCCGAACGCAACGGGGTGTCATTCGAATATTTCAAATACTCCATCAAGCGGTGGGAAAAACTATCTTACACCGGCAATTTGTTTGCGCGGGTGAGAGGATTTCGGCCGCACTATCAGCTTTTGACGATCTGTTTTCTCGTATGCTATCTGGTCAAAGCTCTATCGGTGATAAGGCGCCGCCGGCCGGTTCTTATCCATAGCCATTGGTTCGTGCCGTCCGGCCTGGTGGGGCACGCCGCCTCGATCCTTACCGGTTTGCCGCACGTAGTGACCGTTTACAGCGATTCTTTTCTGATCGCCAAAAACAAGCTGTTGCGGTATCTGGCGAAAACGATTTTCGGTCGAGCGGCGGCCGTGGTGGCCATATCCCGAAGCGTGAAAGAATATGTGGCGACAGTCTGCGCCGATCCGAGGATTATTTATCCATGCAGTCGCGTATTTTGAGTGTCGGCCGCTTGGTGCCGCGTAAGGGGCACTCGTATCTTATCGATGCCGTCGCCCGGCTGGTCGAAAAAGGCAAAGCGATAAAACTAATCATTGTCGGCTACGGCCCACTGAAAAACGAACTAATCGAACGAGGCAAAGCGATAGACCTGGAAATAAAGGAAGCCTTATCCGAGGAAGAGCTGAATGATGAATACAAATCAGCCGACATTTTCGTTTTGCCGTCGATTACCGACGACCAGGGTGAAAAAGAGGGGCTTGGCTTGGTTTTGCTCGAATCCATATCGTTTGGAGTGCCGGTCGTGGCATTCGATAACGGCGGAATAGGTGAAGTGATAATCGACCGCAAAACCGGCTTGTTGGTGGCCGAGAAGGATACGGCGGGTTTGGCCGAAGCGATCGAGAAATTGCTCGACGATCCACAGTTGCGCGCCGACCTTGCCGCCGCAGCATTGGACTATGCAAAAAAGACTTTCGCCGCCTCCGTGCTGGCGCAACAACAGGCCGAACTTTATCGGGAAATAATCGAGAAAACGGCAGCTATCCGTTGAGATTGAATGGTAAATAATATGGATTACAGATTGGTCGCCCCCGAAATCGTTCTTTTTGTCTGGTCGCTTTTTATCTTGTTTTTAGGCCTTTGGGCAAATGACCGCAATCATCGTCTCGTCGGCTTCATGAGCCTGATTGGTCTGGTGGTTACGCTCTGGCTTTCGGCCACGACTCCCGATGGTCAATTCTTCGGTGATACTTTCATTTCCGACTCGTATTCGAGAGCGTTCAAGATGATTATGCTGTTGTCGGCGATACTGACGATAATAATCTCCATGGATTTCGCTTCGATTCGTCTGGTCAATCGCGCTGAATATTACGGCATTATTCTTATGTGCACTACAGGCATGATGTTTTTGTCATCGGCCGGCGAACTGATATCGCTTTATGTTGCCCTGGAGCTTTCGACGATATCGCTGTATATATTGGCATCGTTCATGAAAAAAGACCCGAAATCGACGGAGGCCGGCTTGAAGTATCTGATACTCGGAGCCGCATCGTCGGGAATACTGTTGTATGGCCTTTCGTTGATTTATGGTCTTACCGGAACGACGGTAATCGACGACATCAGTTATCGTCTTGTGCTCGGCCCCGGAACGGCCATGGCGGTGGTATTTGCAATAGTGATGTTTCTGGCGGGATTCGGTTTCAAGCTGGCGGCCGCGCCGTTTCATATGTGGGCTCCCGATGTTTACGAGGGAGCACCGACTCCGATAACCGCGTATTTGTCGGTGGCCTCGAAAGCCGCCGGGTTGGTGGCATTCGTGCGGATATTCTTCAATTCGCTTTTCATCGTCAGGACCGAATGGGTGGTGATGGTCGAAGTCTTGGCCGTGCTGGCGATGATTGTGGGTAACGTCGTTGCCCTGCTGCAAAAAAATATCAAGCGCATGCTCGCCTATTCCTCGATCGCCCAGGTGGGTTATGTGTTGGTGGCGATCGCCGCCGGAATCGATTTATCGATCGGCTCGATGATGAT
>CAZHVC010000122.1:0-5865 GCA_964535765.1 uncultured Ignavibacteria bacterium
ATTTCAGGGAGATGATGACAAACGGTGAATTAGATCGGGGAATTGTTGTAAATTTCCGCAGAGTGATACCGACCAGCCGCAGTCGCATGCCGCCCATTCGGTTGCCGGTAGCTTGACTGTTATTCATTACTTCATAGTGGCATAAATCATCACCCACGGAGCGCCGAGCTCAAGAAAACTTATGTAATTTTCCGAACAAAAACCGTTAGCGATTCAATTCAATCACTTTCCTTTGCTTTCTATTTTCACTTCCAGAGGGTCCTCGAAATCGACCCGTTGCAATAAATTCGGCATCGGCACCGTCGGCTTGCCCGCCACCGAATCCCGATTCATCGAATCGGCGGCCGCCAAATCACGCTTCAGGATATCCTCAGGAACCGGAAACCCGGCGAATTCATCGTCCGCATTTTGAGCCTGATTCACCTTGATAAGAATCGGCTTGCCGGCTTCGCCCTGCTTATTGTGCGCAAGGGAGCTTGCCGACGGCGGGCCCACCATGATCAAGGTCAAACAGGCCGCCAATGCGAATGCCGTGCCGGATAAAGTCAGAGCAAACCGCCAGCCCGAAAGACTTGCGGCGGGCCGGGCGCCGTTTTCGATCGCACAGAGAGTGCGGTTTACGAAATGCGGCCCGGGCTTGAGCTGTTCAAGCTCACCTGCCGTCTGGATGATCAACCTCATTTCGGCAGCCCTGGCCGAGCAACTCGGGCACTGCTTCAAGTGTTGCTCCATCTCCGCCATCTTGGATTGCTCGAGGCTGCTATCAATGAACGCTGATAACCAACGGCAAACCTTTCGACAGTTCATAGTTCAACTCCTTATGTGGCATAATCCTTTCTCTTAGCATCGCCCGGGCCCGGTTGATTCTCGATTTCACCGTGCCCACCGGCACCCGCATTATTTCAGCGATTTCATGATATGGCAAACGTTCGACGTCACACAACACGAAAGCCAGCCGATACTCCTCCGGCAACAGCCTGATAGCCTTTTCCAGTATCGGTTTCAGTTTCATCGGCTCGGCATTGGTTTTGTCCGGAATTTCAATGTTTGTTTCCTCTTTCAGGAAATCAAGACTCATATAGCGACGCAACTTGCGTCTCCGCAATTCCGAACGAACGAGGTTCAAGGCGATCGTGAAAACCCAAGTCGAAAGCGCAAAATCCGGACTATAGCTTTTGCGTTGATTGTAAACCCTGAGAAATGTCTCCTGCAGTATGTCTTCGGCGGTTTCTCTTTCGATAATTATCCTGGCGATGAAATTGTAAAGCCTGTCCTTATAGCGCTCCACGAATTCGGCGAAAGCCTTTTGATCATCGGCCGCCACCCGGCTGAATAATTCCCTGTCTCCGATTTTATCCAAGCTACACCTCTCTTTATGTTCGATTATACCCCCGACCGACCGCTTTGGTTCCTCGCCAAAACCGGCCCTCCGGAACTCGGAAATATGCTTTTGACGATGATTTAATCTGTCCTAATGCGGCTGACGATTCTCGATCGATTACGGATGCTTTTTGGCCACAAGGCTTACGCCCTGAGTGCGATTCAAATTCGAGGTGTGTATTATCGGCACCTCGATTTTCCCCGACGTCGATTTCTCTTCGGCATGGGGGATTTTGCCCGTCGAATTTTTCTTCAAAGCGGCCTCGAACTTGCGAAACCTCTTGATATGTTTATCGATTTTCTCGTTGATTTTGACCAATACCCAACATATGATAATCATGCCGATGGCCAGAATTATGACCGTCAAATCCCCCATGGTTCCTCCTTTGCATTAATGATATCGGCTGCAATCAATCCGAAATTAACGCAAATTCACGACAATTAAATCAACCGCCAACACCATGATCAGCACCACGGCAATCGCCGGCAGCAACAGGCGATAGATATCGGCGAATTCGGCCCCGAAATATTTCTTGGTCAAGACCAAACAAAGGTGAACCGGCGAGGCCATAATCCCCATCAGACCGCCGGCGTAGGCCAAAACCGCCCCCGAGGCCTGCCCGCCCACGCTGTCAAACAGCGAAAGAACGATCGGAAAACCGACTCCGACATAAGCTGAGGTCAAACCGGTCAAAAGGCCTATGAGGAAAGGCAAAACCATAACCGCCAGATACGGCCCCGCCGCCGTCGCCTGAAAATACGAGGAAAGTTCGCCGGCGGAGCGACCCAGCGATATCACTTTCGCCAGAGCCAAAGACCCGATAAACAAAGCGATAATATCCAGCGAAAACCCTTTTTTGAAACTCTGCCGGATCCGCCCCACTGAGGTCAATCGGAAAACAATAAATACCGCGTAGACGATTAACAACGGGATAACCAAATCGCCGCCGAAAATCAGCCCCAGTCCGAAAACGGCGATAATCGGCCACAGGCAATTTCCCAGTTGCCACAAAAACCTTTTGATTCCGAGCACCCCCTTTTTCCGGCCGCCGAAATTCGGCGATAACAAAATGGAACCGATCAGAATACTGCTCAGCGTTATAGGAAATGTCATCAAACTGATCCGCCAAACAGTGGTATTCAGTATGGCCGCCGCCAGAATCACCGATTGATAAAGCGGCCAAACCGGTTCCCAGATATGCCGCCACCAATAATTGGCCACGGTTTTTCGAGCGGCGGATATGTCATGACCCTTACTCAATTCCGCGATTATCGGCGCCGAAACCATGGCCCCACCGGGCATCGGCAGAAGTCCGATCAGCGCCGGCGCAGCTTTTGAAACGGCGTTCGGGCTGAGATATCCCCGCAAGGTATCGACCAACCTGCCCATATATCCCTCACCGGCCAAAACCTCGCCGAAAGTAACGATGAGGATTACGGTTGCGATAAAACGCCAGGTCGTCGTCTCGGTCAGAGTCTGACTGAAAGGCTCCACCGCTTGAGCACCGACTCCGAATTCGAGCAACGACAGAAATATCGACACCAAGAGCAGACTGTAGCCTATGGGAATCTTGATCCGCAGCAAAAAAACGATCAGCAGAAAGCAAATAATCAGGTTCACCGATCGGCAAAATACGATCGCCCGGCCGATAGTCAACAAATAACTGTTCGACTGAACCAATCAGCCGGGCGAATCGCTAAATCCGGGAGGAAAGGGTAAACATGAATTGAGCCTTTCTGTATTCGGCCGTCAGAGGAACGTTATCATCGTCTTCCGTAAAATATGCCCGATCGCGGGTTTCCCAGCGCCAGAAAGCAACCCCGAAATCGGCTTTCAAATGCCGACTTAAAAGCAATGACGCCCCGCCGGTGATCGCCGTCGGTTCATTGCCGTTCGACAAATACTGGAATGGAATCGGCTGGTGGTTCACTCCGGCTCTCAGCGAAACCCCTTTTTCCGGGAAAGAATATTCCGCCCCGAATGCGAAAGAAACGACGTCGCGATAATATTTCCTTACATCGTCGTTCGCCTGAAACCGATCGACTCCGCTTTTATATTCGATTTGAGTGTAATCGGCGTAGTTCAAATCGGCGGCCAGCAGCAGATTCCCTAAGTTGCAGGCCGCTCCGAAACCGAACCCGAACGGCGTGACGAAACGATAGCGGCCCGATCCGTATGACCGGTCGTAAACGCCGTTCAATTCCTCGTATTCCTCCAGCGCCTGCCTTACCGTCAATGATGTCGGAAAGCGGATCAGAACACCCAGATGAAAATTATCGCCTGCCGTATAACCCAAGCCGAATCGTCCCGAATAACCTGTATAGTCGTTGTCGATCGCCCGCCGGTAGCTGTAATAATCGCCGCCCGACAGACTGTCGAATCTGAACGCGTAATCATTGTTTCCATCGAACAGATCCAACGCCAATCCGAGCGATGCCCGCGGTGAAATGTCGATTCCGAATCCGGCGCTGTAAGCATACAAGCCGCCGCGGTCGTCCTCTCCGCCGCCGAACCCCGGATCCGTCTGATCGGTCCACCAGCCGGGTGCGCTTTCGAAACGAAGAATCCTATTGAAATCATTCACCCGATTGACTCCGAGAGCCATCGCCATGCCTTCATTTTTGCGGCCGACCGGAAATACTCCCCAAAGCGAACCGAAAACCGTATTGTTGGACTGATACTCGGCGGTTCTGACCGAGGGACTGGTTTCGAGGACTGATCTTTCGAACTGCCTCTGGTAGGCAAGCGATGCGGAAAACTCGGGACGTCCAGCCCGCGACAGCAGCGCCGGATTATACCATAAAGCCGATCCGCCATCGGCGGCGGCCAACTGGGCCCCTGCCATGCCCGCCGCCCGGGCACCGATAAAACAACTCCCCTCCGTGGCAATCTCATAGACAAGTTGCGGATCGCCGGCGACCGCCGCACGGCTGCCGGCAAACAACATGATTAAGACAAGTATCTTTTTCATTCGGTCTCCTTTATGTCGGTATTTCCCGCATCAACTTACTTTTACTCCTGAACCGGCCGATTTCCCCGAATCAATACCAAACGAAAAACAAAACCGGCCGGCCCCGGAAAGCACTCATGGGAATTCAGGCTGTGATTTTCGAACGAGAATGTCAACCGCCGGCGGAACCGTCAGTCGACGAAGAATTGCAGATAGGTAAGACGTATTTCCCGGTCTATCGATCCGCTTCCCTCGGTCGGCGACTGTTTGCGGTTCAAAAGCATATTGCGGAAATCCAGCTCAAGGCACAACTCGGGGGTTATATACCAGCCGAGTCCGAAATTCAGATAACCCCGCCCCAGACCGAATATCCCCAGCCTGCGGTTGTCGTTGAGAGCGAAATCGTATTCGCCGAGAAACACCAGATCGTAACCGAGCACCGCATCCATCCCGAGAAAAAGATTCGGATCGCTGTCGGCGCCGTTTTCCAATGAAAAATTCAACCCGCCGTGCAGACCGAAATCGCCGCCCTGAACGTCGTATCTTTTGGACATCGCCAGATAGAACCCCGGCGACTTCACCAGGTAGCGATCCTCATAATAGCCGCGGCTCGAATCGGACCTCACGAATAGACCGTAACCGTAAGAACTGTAACCTATCGCCAGCGAGGGAAAATACTCGTACTCCCGTTCGTCGGCCAGCAAGAATCTGAACAAAAATTCGATCCGCGAATTCCATTCGGGGATGTCCTCCGACAGGACCGCTCCGCCCGCATAACCTATACCCATGGTGAATCGTCGGGCCAGACCGATACTCAGGGCCGCCTGCACCCCGCCCGAGGGAAAAGTCTTGAAATCCAGATCGAAAGAGCCGCGCGGCAACATGGCCGCTGTCGGCATATCGATCAGCCACCGATGCTTGGCGTAGGCCGATGGGATCTTGAGTTTCTGCGGCGGCGGATTGACTTTGCTCTGCCTTCCGGTAGTCGTCTGCCCGAATGCCGGCAACGTCAAAAAGAAAATCAAGAACATCAATCTCAGAAAATTCATAGCGCTGAATGATTTTAGCATGCCCGGCCGATCGTGTCAAATAATTTGGCGGCAAACCGATCCAATTGTCAAAGAGCCTTCGCCAGTCGATTGCAAATCCAATGCCGCTTCATCCGGATTATTATAAGAACAATGATAGATTGAGCTTATGCAGCGATCCGAATTTTTGCCCGATGCCGTCTGCACAATATAAGTGCTTCCGAAAAAACCGGCGCACAAAATTTTAGCCGTTTTGCCACCTCCGGAAAACGTCCTCAAGAAACGCTGACACCCGCCGGCAAACATCGCCGAAATAAGCCTCCGCCCGCTTCAGATCGAAATCCAATTTCCCCGTATTCTCTTTGTAAATCAGTATGGTCGAGGGGATCGGATAGATATTCGCTCCGGCGTTGACCTGATAGATCATCGACTCGTCATAATCGGCTTGCTTAACCTTATCCGAGGCAATCGCCAAAACCGCCGCCGTCTCATCGACTGCAGCGTGC
>CAZHVC010000123.1:0-5832 GCA_964535765.1 uncultured Ignavibacteria bacterium
CCGCCCGTATTGAGGTTCAGCACCTGGACCTGTTCGTTGACCAGGATTTGGGCGGATTGCAGCAGCTTCTTGTCGATGGCTATCGAGCCTTCATAGTCGAGTTCGGTGGCGGTTACGGTTGCTCGATGGATCTTCGATTTCAGCGCCGTGATCAGCATAACTTCGTAAATAAAATAAATCCCTTGGCTGCCGTTTTACAAGCGAAATTTTCATGTCGATATTAACGGATCGCGGCCGCTCAACCCGCCATGGCCGGGACGTCGGTGGACAAAAGTCAGCAGCCGTTTGGACTTGCTATCGCCTGCCGCCGGCAATTATATTCAGTTCGGTAAGGTTAAACGGGGATGGATTAGGTGAACTTTATGTCTGAAACAATCGATAAATCGGACCTCGATTATATTTTCAAGCCCAAATCGATAGCGGTTATCGGAGCCACCGCCAAAGAATATACAATCGGCCGGGCGATTCTGCACAACATGATCATAAACGAATTCAGGGGCAAAATATTTCCCGTCAATCCCAAGGCCGAGGTTATCCAATGCCTGAAATGTTATCCCAGCGTCGAATCGATTCCTGATCCGATAGACCTTGCGGTCATCATGGTAAAAAAGGAATTGGTCGCGGAAACGCTCGAACAATGCGGACGGAAAAACGTCAAAGGGGCGGTGGTCATCACCAGCGGCTTCCGCGAAATAGGCGGCAAAGGAATCGAAGAGGAAGAGCGTTTGATAGAAGTCATCAATAGATACGGCATGCGGATGGTCGGCCCGAACTGTTTCGGCATAATCAACACCGATCCGCAAATCTCGATCAACGCTACTTTTTCCAAAACCCGGCCGCGGCAGGGCAAAGTCGCCTTCATTTCGCAATCGGGCGCTCTCGGCGAGGCGATTCTCGATTATGCTTATCAGCTGAAACTCGGTTTTTCGATATTTGTTTCTATCGGCAACAAGGCCGATGTTTCGGGCGCCGATATGCTCGAATACCTCGAGCACGACCCCCGCACCGAATTGATTTTGCTTTACCTGGAGAATTTCAAGAACCCCCGCCGCTTCGCCGAAATCGCCAAACGGGTGGCTCACAAAAAACCGATCATCGCTATCAAAGCCGGACGAACCAGCGCCGGCGCCAAGGCGATAAGTTCGCATACCGGTGTGCTGGCCACACCTGATGTCGGCGTCGAGGCCATGTTTCGCCAATGCGGGGTAATCAGGGTCGATACCGTCGATGAGCTTTTCGATTATACACTCGCCTTCGTCAGTCAACCTTTGCCGAAATCAAATCGGGTAGCGATAATCACGAATGCCGGCGGGCCGGGTATAATGGCCGCCGACGCCGCCATGGGGGCGGGCCTGGAGGTAGCCCCGCTGACGGCGGATACGACCGCCTATCTGCGCGCCAATCTGCCCGATATGGCTGCCGTCGGCAATCCTATCGACGTTATTGCCAGCGGCGGCCCCAATGCTTATGGCGCCGCCCTGAATGCCGTTTTCGGCGATCCCAATATAGATTCTATAATCTGCATATTCGTGCCGCCGGTCGTGGTTGATCATCGGGCGGTCATAAATGCAATTGCGGAAACGGTCGACAAGTTCAACAACTGCAAGACCTTCCTGGCTTGTTTCATGAACATGCCGGAAATCATCGCCGGGCACGAAGAGTTGGCCAACCGGCATATTCCAATCTATACGTTTCCGGAAGCGGCGGCGCGGGCGCTTGCCGGTCTGGTAAAGTGCGCTCAATACAGAAACCGCTCCGACGGAGCGCTCAAAACGTTCGCCGTCGATAAAAAAGCCGCTGTCGAGGTGGTCAGGACAGCCACCGCCGAAGGGCGAAAAGCGATAATGGGTGGCGATGCGATTGCGATTCTGCGCGCCTACGGGATTAACGTAGCCCCCACCGCCACGACAAAGACGCTGGCCGAGCTCGTAGAGATCTCGCCGCAGATAGGTTATCCTCAGGCCATAAAAATTGACGATCCTGAAATCATTCATAAAACAGACGTCGGCGGTGTGGTGTTGGATGTTGGGTCTTTGGCCGAGGCGAAGAAAGCGTTCGGCAGACTGGAAGCGGCCTTTACCCGGAATGGAAGCTTTGCCGGCGTGGTAATCCAAAAGATGATCAGAGGGGGGATAGAGACCATCATCGGCATGAATCGCGATCAGTTGTTCGGCCCGCTTTTGATGTTCGGCCTGGGCGGGATTTCGGTTGAAGTGATGAAAGATGTCGCCTTCATGATGTATCCGCTGACCGATCGGGACGCCGCGGAGATGATCCGTCAAATAAAGGGGTATCCGCTGCTGTCCGGCTTTCGGGGAGCCGCCCCCGTGGACCATGCCGTGCTCGAGGAAACGTTGTTGCGGCTTTCCCAACTGGTGGGCGATTTTCCGGAATTCGAATCGCTCGATATAAACCCGTTCATCGCCAGCACGCAGGCCGAGAATTCGCTTGCCATCGACGCCAGAATCATCCTGAAGTAAATTCTTCCGGTCGATATCGGCTTGGCTTAAAAACGACCGTCAATCGATCCAATCGGCTATGAAGATGTTCGTTTCCCCGACCTTGCTTCCGAAACGATTCGAGGCGAAAACCAGTTTTTTGCCGTCACGGGTGAACATCGGGAAGCCATCGAACGTAGCGTTGAAAGTAACCTGCTCTAAACCGCTGCCGTCGATATTTATGATGTAAAGATCGAAATCCCGCGGGCTCTTGCCGTTGAGATTCGAGCAGAATATTATCCGCTTGTTATCGGGGTGAAAAAAGGGCGCGAAACTGGCCTTGCCGAAGTCGGTAACCTGCCGGATATTTTCGCCGTCGGCGTCCATCACATATATCTCCAACGTCGTCGGGCGAACCAGTCCTTCATTGACCAGCTCTTCGTAATCCCGCAGCTCCGATTCGGTTTTGGGGCGGCTCGCGCGAAACACGATTTTTCGACCGTCCCACGAATAGAACGGCCCGCCGTCATATCCTTTGATATGGGTAAGCCGTTTCTGCTCCGTTCCGTCGAGATTCATGGTGTAAATCTCCGGATCGCGATCCCTTGTCGAGGTGAATACAATCTTATCGCCGACCGGCGAGACGGTGGCTTCCGCATCATACCCCGGGGCGGCGGTCAAGCGACGGCGGATTCCGCCGTCGATGCCTGCCAGATAAATGTCAAAGATATCGTGCAATTTCCAGACATACCCCCTGCTTCGATCCGGCGGCGCCGGACAATCCGGGCCGGCATGGTGCGTTGACGAATATAGAACCAACGAATCCCCCGGCAGAAAATAAGCGCAGGTGGTTCTCCCCTTGCCGGTTGAAATCAACCGCCTGTCGCTGCCGTCGATGTTCATCATGAAAATCTGGTCGCAGGCGAAACTGTCGACTGTCGCCTGAAACACCAGTTTGTCTTCGGCAAACGAAAAATAAGCCTCGGCGTTTTCACCTCCCGAGGTCAATTTCCGAATATTACGCAGATGAACTTCGCCATCCATCCAGTATCCGGCCGAAGATAGCGAACCGGCCCGGCCGGAAAACGGCGGCCATAACAGGGCGATGGCCAGACCGAGCAAGGCTGTCCTAAAAATCGAAAATCCCATATGTTCCTTTCCGTCGATCATTTTTCACCCAATTTCAACGTCATTTCAAAAGGTGCGCCGCCCTTATCGACAACATCGACCGGTATCGCAATCGCCGCTTTGCCGACAAGACAGCGCGAGTCATCACCGATTTCACAATAGCCGGCCTCGGCATCGATTTCGATTACCGCCCGGCCGACGGCCGCCTTCACCGGAATATTGATCGTATTTTCAGCTGTTCCGGCAGTGAATTTTCCTATTTTCACCGCCGATGTGTCGCTGGAACGCAGTTTCAGGGAAAAAGGATAACGGCGATTGAACTTCATCCCCGCCGGCGGTTTTATTTTCAATCTCAGCGATTTTGTCTCTGAATTTATCGTTAGGAGGGAAACCGTCTTCCGCCGCGAATCGGAAATTGAAAAAAGCGAATCACCCTGACCGACAGCGGCCGGCAAAATGTGCCCGGACTCCTGCCGTTCGGTATCTTCTGCATAAACGACACCTGATTTCGGGCAGTCGACGACCGCCGCCGTCAACATGATTGCAACAGCTAAATCAACCAACATATCTTCTTCACCGCTTTTTCATTATACGCCGGGATTATAAACGAAGATTGTCCGGGAATCAACTTTTTGCGACGATCTTTTTCGAATCTATACAAAAAGACGCCAAAATCGGGAACCGGAGGCGGCCCGGATTTTTCAGCGTTCGGGGAAAAAAGCCTGAAGGACTTCGCCGGCATGCTCTTCGGGCTTGACCTTATCGAAAATATGGATTATCGTTCCGCTCTCATCTATCAAAAACGTCTTTCTATCGGTGCCCATCGACTTTTTCCCATATATATTCTTCTCGACCCACACCCCATAAAGCTGCACGACCTCTTTGTCGGTATCGGAAAGCAAGGTAAACGGCAAAGCGTATTTTTCGCGAAACGCCGCATGGGACGATTCGTTATCGATGGATATGCCGAGTACCACCACCCCACGCTTTGCGAACTCGGAGAAATTGTCCCGGAACGAGCAAGCCTCTTTGGTGCAGCCCGGCGTATCATCTTTGGGATAAAAATAAAGTGCCACTTTTCGACCCCTGTAGTCGGCTAAACTATGGACATTGCCGGCGTGATCTTTCAATTTGAAGTCCGGCGCTTTCATTCCGATCTTCAACATCCTGCCTCCCGTGGCATGGCAACCGCTCAAAAGCAGCAGCAGAATCGCCATGACAACATGAAATCCGTTGATTCTGTTCATTCCCTTTTCCTTTTTATGAAAACGATAACCAATCGGTGCAAATCTATGTTCCCCGCTTGCTCAAGATATGTCGAATGAGATATTGCTTGTAACGGGACCGAACAATGAATTAAATTTGGTTAAAAATATCTATTATAACAAGAGGAGCCGGCCATGTCTTTGCGGAGTTATCAGCAATATATCGATTCTTTGAAAAAAATGCGGCCCAACATCTATAAGTTCGGGGAACTTATCGAGGATGTAACGACGCATCCGGCCACGCGGCTGACCGTTGAAGGCCACGGCAAGTCGTTCAAGCTTTACAATGATCCCCGGGAAAAGGATATACTGACCACGATCTCTCACCTGACCGGCGAGCCGATAAGCCGCTATCTTTCGATCATTCGGAGCCCGGAGGATATGTACGCCAACAGCCGGATGAAACGTCGAATGTTTCAGCTTACCGGAACCTGCACGGGCGGCCGCTGTGTCGGCTGGACGGCGTTGAACGCACTGTTCGCCGCCACTTTCGATATGGATGAGAAGCTCGGCACCGATTATCATCGCCGTTTCCTCGATTGGCTGAAACAGGCACAGGCCGAAGACATAACGATCGCCGGAGCGCTCACCGACCCCAAAGGAGACCGGACGAAACCGCCCTCGCAGCAGGATGACCCC
This sequence comes from uncultured Ignavibacteria bacterium, assembly GCA_964535765.1. Classification (GTDB taxonomy): domain Bacteria; phylum Zixibacteria; class MSB-5A5; order UBA10806; family 4484-95; genus JBBIRK01. The sequence continues at coordinate 5,471 of CAZHVC010000123.1, forward strand.
GATATGTTTTTGCGGATTGTCGAGCGGCGCCCCGATGGTATTGTCGTGCGCGGAGCCAAGGTGATGATTTGCGGGGTGGCGGCGGCCAACGAAATATTCGTCCTTCCCGGCTCGGGATACAAGGATCAGGACAAAGATTACGCGGTCGCTTTCGTGATTCCGCGCGATATCGCCGGATTGACGATAGTCGAGACGCGCCGCCCCAGCGACACCCGCGAGCTCGAAGAGGGATTCGACATTCCGGTCAAGGAGGGTGGAATAACACAGGCGTTTTTGTTTTTCGAGGACGTACTCGTGCCGAATGAAAGGGTTTTCATGGCCGGCGAATATGAATTTTCACTGAATGTCGTGCTCTATTTCAT
>CAZHVC010000124.1:0-5785 GCA_964535765.1 uncultured Ignavibacteria bacterium
CGTTATGGCCAAACTGTCATTCCTCATGAAAAGCGAAAAAAACCGCCAGAAGCTGCTTAAAGCGAAATATAAAGAAGACCTTATCGAGGTCCTGGATTCCGATGAATAAATGTTCGGGTTTATTTCAAATCTGCTTAAGAAAGTAAACCTCCTTTATTTCCTCGGCGCCTGTGCAATTTCCATAATTTTAATTTTGCTGCCGCTTTCGGTCAAAACCACGATCGGCGCTCTGGTGAGCGGCTTTTTTTATTATCCATTGATCGAACTGGACCATTTTCTGCTTGATCTGGCCACCACCAAGAAGGCCAATGTCGAACTGAACAGGCAACTGGCCGATAAGGCGATACAATTGGCCGGATGTATAGAGATGAGGCACGAAAACGCCAGACTCAGGAGGATGCTTGAATTCGATATCCAGACCGCCCAACGGCTGGTGCCTGCCAAGGTGCTCGCCGCCAGAGCCATGCCCGATGCTCAGGCTCTCATTATCGGAGCGGGGGCGGACAAAGGCATTAGAATCAACAACCCGGTGGTCACGGCCGATGGTATCGTCGGCAAAACGATCGCCGTAAGCGCCGGGACTTCGACCGTCCAGTTGCTGACCGATCACAACTGCCGGGTTTCGGCGATCGATCAAAATACGCGCACTCTCGGCATAATCCGCTGGAAGGGGGGAAGACTTCTGGAAATGGGTGACGTTCCCGCCGAAAGCCAACTTGCAGTGGGCGACACGGTGGTTTCTTCGGGTCTCGGCGGAATATTTCCGGCGGGATTGATGATAGGCACCGTCGTATATGCGAAAAACCGGAGCGGCTCGCTGTTCAAAGACGTTCTGGTAAGGCCGGCAGTGAAATTCTGGTCGATCGAGGAAGTATTCGTGATACTTTATGGCCGGTAAGTTCATCAATATCCAGATCGTTTCGGGCATTATCGTCGCCCTTGCTTTCAATATCATTATAATGCCTCGGACGGTCATTTTGGGAGCGGCGGCGTATATGGCCTTGGTGGTGACGATCTGGATCGCCCTCACCTCGACACCGAGGGCGGCCATTGTCTTCGGTTTCGTGATGGGATTGCTGACAGGTTTCGCCAGGCCGACGGAACTTGGTTGGTCTTCGATGTTGCTGGCGCTGGTGGGGTATGGTATATCGGCGCTGAAAGACCGGCTGGCGATGGAGAGCATGTGGCTGCGGATCGCCGGTCTTTTCGCGGCCGCACTGGTGTATCGATTTTTATTTTTCGCGTTGGCGAGATACGGATTGCTTGAAGACGGTGCGAAATTCGTGATGATGAACACCCTGCTTTCGGCCGTATATACCACGATACTCGGCGTGGTCGTATTCGGTTTTATAAAGCATCGCCGGATGGTAAGAGATCTTTTCCAATGATCAAAGAAAACCTTCATCGACGTCTCAACGCCCGGGTAGTGATGGGGCTTTATTTCGCGATGAGCGCGATAATCGTCGTCCGGCTGGTAGCGATGCAGGTCTTTTCGACATCGTATTATCGACAGGCCTCGCTGGCGAACAGCGCCCGAATTGTGCCGATACGCGCTCCGCGGGGTCAGATTTACGACCGCAATGGCGAAACCATTGTGCGAAATCGGCCATCCTATTCACTTTACGTTTTGCCGTATCGGATAGCCGATACGACGTCCACCGCCGGTAAGTTGGCGGAGATTCTTGGCATGGATAGGGATTATATCACCAGTCTGGAGATCGAAGCCCGGGGCGAAAAATATCGGCCGATCCGGCTGCGGCGGGATATCGATTTCAAGACTTTGAGTATTATCGAGGAGCATTCTCTGGAATTCCCGGGCGTCGTTTTCCAGTCGGAAATGACCCGGCAATATCCTGAGCGGGGTTTCGGCAGTCACTTTCTCGGCCATATCGGTGAAGTTTCCGAAAAGGAACTGGAACAATACCCCGATTATCAAAAAGGCGACTTGATCGGGAAAAAGGGGCTGGAGAAATATTACGACAGCTATCTGCGCGGGCGGGATGGATTGAGTTATCTGGAGGTCACCGCCAGAGGGCAGGTTTTGGGTAGATATCCCGGCAAGGAAGATATTCCGCCGATAAGCGGCGCCACCTTGAACCTCAATATCGATTGGCCGCTGCAGCAATTGGCGGACCGTATCCTCGATTCTGCTGGTCAGGGCGGCATAGTCATAATCGATGTCAACAACGGAGGCGTCCTGACGCTGGCCTCTTCGCCTGAATTCGACGCCAATCTATTTTCCGGTTTCATGACTCCGCAGACCTGGTCCCAGATTGCTGAAGACCCAAGGCACCCCCTTCTGAACAGGGCGATTCAGGCCACTTATCCGCCTGGGTCGACCATGAAAGTATTCACGGCCGCTATGGGGCTTTATTTTGACAAGATCGATGCGCAAACTTCATTTGACCCCTGCCGCGGCCAAAAACGTTTCGGAAACAGAGTATTCAAATGCTGGCGCCCAAGCGGCCACGGCAGGCTGACTCTGCATGAGGCGATCGTTCAATCATGCGACATCTATTTTTATCAACTCGGATTGCTCTGCGGAATAGAGTCTTGGGAAAAGTTCATGCCGATGTGTCGTTTCGGCATTCCCACCGGAATCGATATTCCCGGCGAAAAATCGGGCAATTCGCCGAGTGTCAAATATTATGACAATCGTTACGGAAAAGACGGTTGGACGAAAACGTTCGTGATCAATCTTGCCATCGGTCAGGGGGAGATGCTGGTCACGCCGCTGCAGATGGCCGTGCTGTATGCCGCTCTCGCCAACGGCGGAATCGTTTACAAGCCGAGACTCGTCAACAGTATCGTAGATGCCTACGGCAACCGAACGGATTTCCCGCCCCAAGTCGTGGCTAAGCTTCCAATCAAGGATGAAGATTTGAGGCTTATCGTGGGTGCGATGATCGGGGTGACCGAAGAGTGGGGGGGAACCGCCCGGATTGTCCAGATTCCAGGAATCTCGATTGCCGGGAAGACCGGCACGGCTCAAAACCCCCATGGGAACGATCACGCTTGGTTTATATGTTTTGCGCCGGTCGATAAGCCGGAGATAGCCATTTCGATCATTGTCGAAAATGCCGGTCATGGTGGATCGGTGGCGGCGCCTCTGGCCAGAATTCTGCTTGAGCACTATTTTCACATTTCCGGAAAAGAGCCGACATGAGGACTCTTCGTTCAGCCATCGACGTTCCCCTTTTTCTTTGTCCTCTGGCATTGTCTCTGATTGGGATCGCCTTCATTTACAGCGCCACCGCCACCAGTCCGGAATCTCAGGGGCAAAATTATCATCTGCGGCAGATTGTCTGGCTGGCGGTCGGGTTGTCTGCGGCGACCGTTCTTTTTTTCATTCCGCTCAAGGTTCATGAGGTTCTGGCGTATGCTTATTATTTTCTGGCCGTAGCGGCCTTGTTTCTGGTGCTCTTGATGCCCAGCGGGCGGGCTGCCCGTTGGCTCAATATCGGCGGTTTTACCTTCCAGCCGGTGGAATTCGCCAAATTCACCATTTGCGCGGTCATGGCCCGCTTCTTCACTTATAACCAACTTAAACTGAACAGGCTTACCACGCTGGCGGTCGCTTTGGTTATGGTCATGATACCGACCGCGTTGGTGGTCAAACAACCTGACTTGGGCAGTTCGCTCGTCGGGCTGGCGATTTTTTTCGTCATGCTTATCTGGAGCGGAATGCCGCTTTTGCGGATATTGCTGATCATTTCACCGCTTGTGAGCATGATCACCGCATTCCACTGGCTTGCTTGGGGGATATTTTTTATAATGTTTTTGATTTTGCTTTATATTATCCGACCCGGCATACCGGTCAGCATCGTCTTTTTCCTGCTGTTTCTCGGGTTCGGCATGGCCACTCCTTACCTCTGGAATCGGTTGCATGATTACCAACGCCAGCGGATTCTCACTTTTCTTGATCCGGGGCGTGACCCGAAAAAGGCTGGTTATCAGGTAATTCAATCGAAAATAGCGATCGGCTCAGGCGGTTTGTGGGGACGGGGTTATATGAAAGGAACTCAAACCAAGCTGGATTATCTTCCCGCGCAGCACACCGATTTCATCTATTCGGTGATTTCCGAAGAAACTGGTTTTGTCGGCAGTTCTTTGGTGCTTTTATTGTTTTCGGTGATCGTCGTCCGCGGTTTCGTAATCGCTTATAAGGCTCGCAATCCTTTCAATAGCTATATGGCGGCCGGCCTAACCGGCGCCCTGGCTTTTCAGGGTATAGTCAATATCGGAATGACGCTCGGCTTGCTGCCGGTAACGGGCGTGCCGTTGCCTTTCGTGAGCTATGGCGGCTCCTCGATGCTTTTCAACTGGAGCATCATCGGCGTAATCCAGGCTGTCGGGCGCGACTGGCAGGAGTATTAGGATGCATCCGGAATTGTTCAAAATCGGTCCGTTGACGGTCAAGGCCTACGGATTAACCCTCGCTCTATCCTTTTTCCTCGGCACGATGCTGGCCGTCCGCAGGGCAAAAAAATCGGGATTGAATCCGCTGCAGATGCTGGATCTGTGTTTTATAGTGATGGTCGCTGGCATTATCGGCTCTCGGTTGTTCTATGTCGTTTATCATTTTGATGAATTCAGGGGACATTTGATCGACATCATCAATCCGTTCCAGCGATCGGGTGAGGTGGGAATCGCCGGTCTTTCGATGATGGGTGGTCTGGTTCTGGCGATCGCCGCTGCCCTTGCTTATTTCATCATCAAAAAAATCAATCCGTGGCCGTTGCTCGATGCTTTGGCTCCCTCGTTTTTTCTGGGCAAGGCGATCACCCGTATCGGTTGCTTTTTGAACGGATGCTGTTTCGGGAATCCCACAAATTGTGCTTGCGGCATCGTTTTCCCGGCCGATTCGATGGCTGGCTGGACGTTTCCCGATACGCCGCTTTGGCCCACCCAGTTGATGTCATCGGCGGCCGGCCTTATCATGTTCGTCCTGCTGCTTCTTCTCGAAAAGAGAAAACGTTATGACGGATTCACTTTCTGGAATGGGCTTGCCATGTATAGCATCTGGCGCTTCACCATCGATTTTTTCAGATATTATGAAGATTCTATGGTGTTCCTGAAAATCGGCGGGGTCGCCGTTTCGCGCAACCAGTTTCTTTGCCTATGTTTATTGGCGATTTCGATATGGTGGCACCTGTATCTATGGAAAAAACATGTCAGGCCTGAAGCGATTGCTGGAAAGAACAACCAGCCGGCTGACCGCTGAGTTGTTCGCTTTCATCAGCTCGCCTTTATGCGCCGATTGCCAGGCCGAGCTTGACGATGTGCAAAAGCCGCTATGCGGGCGATGCCGGGAAGAGTTGGAAAGGCAAACGACAGGCAACGGACCGGTCTGTCTTATTTGCCGTAAACCATCGCCGTCGGCTTGCGGTTGCGCCGAAATAAAAGGCGGCCGGGTCCCCTACGCTTTTTATTTTTCCCCATATTCGGAGACGATGAAAACTTTGATCCATCGCTTCAAATTCGAGGGTGATAGGAGTTGCGGCGGTTACTTGATCTCCGTCGCCGTTTCGGCCATACGGCGGAAACTCGAATCGATTCCCTGCGACATGGTAATCCCCATCCCGATGCGGCGCCGCGATATCAACGACCGCGGTTTCAATCAGACTCATCTGATCGCCTCGGCACTGGCGGAGGCATTGCACATTCCTTGTAAAAAAGAGATTCTTGTTAAAACCAGAAATACGGATATGCAGGCGGTTTTGCCGGCGGAGGAGCGCTGGCGGAACGTAATCGGCGCTTTCACCGTTGCCCACGGTAGATTGGT
>CAZHVC010000125.1:0-5716 GCA_964535765.1 uncultured Ignavibacteria bacterium
GTCTTGGCGAATTGCTCGGAAAGGTTACCAACGAAGATATCCTGAATTCCATTTTCGCTCGGTTTTGTATCGGTAAGTAGTAATAAAAACTGATAGTTGACTTATATAATGGTGGCCGAAATTAAAGCTATGGCAAAAGGACGGCCGGGTCATTTAAGTTGTCCCCGGTTCTTTTCAACATTTTCCACGAGTTTTCCACATGGGGTTTGATCTAATTGTCGTGGGTGCAGGTCACGCCGGTTGCGAGGCGGCTTTGGCCGGGGCCAGGCTTGGCCTGAACACCGCTTTAATAACTCTCGATACTCAAAAAATCGCTCAGATGAGTTGCAATCCGGCGGTAGGCGGATTGGCCAAAGGGCATCTTGTCTGCGAAATCGATGCTCTGGGCGGTGAAATGGGTTATTGCACCGATTTATCCGGATTGCATTTCAGGATTTTGAATAGAAGTCGCGGTCCGGCTGTGCAGGCGCATCGGGTTCAGGTGGATCGAAATCTCTATCGAGAGAATATGACGGCGATAATCAACTCTCAGCAAAAACTGACTGTTATCGAGTCCGATGTGGTTGGATTAATGGTGAGCGAGGGGGTCTGTCGCGGGGTAGTGCTGGTTTCACGTGAAACCATCCCGGCCAAGGCCGTAATAATAACCTGCGGAACATTTTTGAACGGGTTAATCCATATCGGCGACAAGAAAATCCCCGCCGGAAGAATCGGCGAAAAGCCGTCGCGGGGATTGACCGAATTCCTCGTCGATCTCGGTTTCGAAAGCGGCCGACTGAAAACCGGGACGCCGCCCCGCCTGAAAGGGGCCACTATCGATCTGGCCAAATGCCAGCCTCAACCCGGCGATGAACCGCCACCTTCTTTTTCCTGGCGCACGACAAAAGCGATACAAAATCAAATAGTCTGTCATCTTACCCACACCAATTATCGCACCCATGAGATAATTCGACAGAATCTCGACAAATCAGCCCTGTATGGCGGCCATATAAAAGGTGTCGGGCCAAGATACTGTCCGTCCATAGAGGATAAAGTCGTCCGATTCGCCGAAAAAAACCAGCACCAGCTGTTCCTCGAGCCGGAAAACGTTAACGGAGACGAATATTATCTCAACGGATTTTCATCGTCTTTGCCCGAAGAAATACAAATTGCGGCGGTCAGAACGGTTCAAGGCCTGGAGGAGGTCGAATTCAATCGACCCGCCTATGCTATAGAATACGACTATTTCCCACCCTACCAACTTCAGCCGAGCCTGGAGACCAAGCGCCTCCCCGGTCTGTTCATGGCCGGTCAAATCAACGGAACATCAGGTTATGAAGAAGCGGCCGCGCAAGGGCTGATTGCTGGGATCAACGCCGCCCTGAAAATCCGTGGCGAAAAGCCGCTTATTTTGAAAAGATCGCAGGCTTATATAGGGGTGTTAATCGACGACCTGACGACGAAGTCAACTTCAGAGCCATACCGGATGTTCACCTCGAGGGCCGAATACCGCCTGTTTCTGCGCGAAGACAATGCCCGGGATAGGTTGTCCCAAATCGGAATCGAAATCGGCCTTATCGGCCAGGCCGATCGGGCGAGAATCGAGGCGGAATCGGCAACCAGAAAAAGCCTTATCGCCCGATTCAAAACACAAAAAATATCCTTTCCAACAATCAAAGAGCCGATCACCATCGCCGACGCCGCCAAGCGGAACGATATCGAGCTGTCGCAAATAATTGAGGTAATCGGGACCAGCGGCGATATCGACAAAAAGACGATCGAGGGGGCGCTCATCGATATCAAATATGAGGGTTACATCGAGCGGCAGAGGCTTCAGATGGAACGTTACTTGAGCCTTGAATCACAGAAAATTCCGCAATGGCTCGATTATATGCAAATAACCGGGCTGAAAAAAGAGGCAAGAGAGAAGCTTGCTAAATTTCGCCCGACCACAATCGGCCAAGCATCGAGGATCTCGGGCGTATCACCTGGCGATGTGGCGCTTCTGATGGTATATTTGAAAAGGTAGGCATAGATGGAGCCCGAAAATAATGAGCTTGACCTTATCAAGACCTGGGCCGAGGAGCATGGCGAGCGGTTGTCGTCGTCCCAGTTGAAGGCGATGGTCGATCATCTGTCCATGATACGAGAAGGTGCGTCGCGGATGAACCTGATTTCCCGAAACGATCTGGCCAGGCTTGTCGAGCGGCACCTGCTGGATTCGTTGACCGCGCTCCGGCGGCATCCCTTTCCGCCCGGAATATCGGCCGCCGATATCGGCAGTGGAGCGGGCTTCCCGGGTATCCCGATTGCAATCGCTCGACCGGATATCAAGATGGTTCTATATGAGTCGCGTCGTTTGAAAGCGTTGTTTCTTAAAAACGTGGTTGAAAAATTGAATTTGAAAAATGTCGAGGTGCGTCAGCGGCGCTGGGAAGCCGACGACGGAAAGTTTGATCTTGTGCTGGCGCGGGCGGTTTATAACCGAAACGACCTGCTGAAAATAGTCAGCGGGCGGCTCAATGTCAACGGGACGATTCTTTATTTCCGCAAATTGGGCGAGATAGAAACATTGACGGCTTGAGTTTGAATCAAGGCAACGGGGTTCGGGTTTCTTGCCCAAATGGCCAGGCCAAAACATTCAATCGGGGCCGCTCGGAGCAATCGCATAAAAATGTTTCACGTGAAACATCTTTGCTTGCTATTGTGAAAATTATTATATAAAATTCCTGCTGCAAAACTAATCAGCGGAAGGAACGATGGCGAAAATTCTGGCTATCGCCAACCAAAAAGGCGGGGTCGGCAAAACCACCACGGCGATAAACCTATCAAGCTGCTTGGCCGTTGCCGAACACAAAACCCTTCTGGTGGATATGGATCCGCAGGCCAACACCACCTCGGGGATGGGTCTCGACAAAAGGAACATCGGCAGCTCCATCTACGAGGCAATCGTAACCGATACGGCCGCGGAACAGGCTATAGTCGAAACCGATATCAAGTTTCTGCATCTGTTGCCGGCGAATATAAATCTGGTCGGGGCGGAAATAGAATTGGTCAATCTTCCGGAAAGGGAATTTCGACTTAAAAAAGCACTGGCCCCCATCGCAGCGAATTATGAATTCATCATCGTCGACTGCCCGCCATCGCTGGGGCTTCTTACTCTAAACGCACTGGCGGCCGCCGACAGCGTAATCATTCCGATACAATGCGAATTCTATGCTCTCGAGGGTTTAAGCCAATTAATGAACACGATCGGCCTGGTTCAGAAACACCTAAATCCCGGATTGCAGATTCACGGCGTGCTGCTGACCATGTATGACAATAGACTCAGTCTGTCGCGACAGGTGGCCGAGAATGCCCGAAAATATTTCAGCGATAAGGTCTACGAAACGGTCATCAACCGCAACGTGAGGTTGTCAGAAGCGCCCGGGTTCGGCAAACCGATCTTGCTTTACGACATTGAATCCTCGGGAGCAAAAAACTATATTCGTTTTGCCAGGGAGGTATTATCCAGATGAAAAGATTGGCGTTGGGTCGTGGTCTCGATGCCCTCATTCCGATGGTTGAGCAACCGGCGGAAAACAGCACCGATCACCCGGTGATAGAAATCGAGATAGCGAGAATCAGGCCGAATCCATATCAGCCGCGCAAGACGTTCGCCGAGGACAAAATCAAGGAGCTGGCCGATTCGATCAAGCAAAAAGGGTTGGTTCAGCCGCTGGTGGTCAGGCGCGCCGGTACCGATTTCGAATTGATCGTCGGCGAAAGAAGATTGCGGGCCGCCCATTATTTGCGGATGGAAAAGCTGCCGGCGATCGTTTTCGATGAGGTTTCCAAACGCGACGTGATGGAGCTGGCCTTGATCGAAAATATCCAGAGGGAAAATCTGAATCCCCTGGAGGAGGCCGAGGCCTATCGGACCTTGATCCAGGAATGCGGCATAACGCAGAACGAACTGGCCGAACGAATCGGAAAAGACCGGTCGACCGTATCCAATACTTTGCGTCTGCTGTCCCTGCCCGAAAAGATAAGGGGATATATCGCCGGCGGCCGGCTCAGCGAGGGCGCCGCCAGGGTGATTCTCGCCGTCCCCGGAGAGAAAGAAAAAATCGAGCTTGCCGATAAAGCTGTCAGCGGGAAGTTGTCAGTGCGCGAACTCGAACAGATCGTTTACGGCAAAAAAAGAACCGTCGCCTTACCGCTCTCTCCGCCGGATCGACAAATGCAGCCGATCGAGGACGCCTTGAGGCGGCTGCTGGGGACGAAAGTCACGATAAGACCGAAAAGGCGCGGCGGCAAGATCGTTATCGAATATTACGACAACGAAGGGTTGTCAAGAATAGTTGACCTGTTAAGGCTGTTTGACAAGCATGAAGAAGTATCTTAACGTTCTGATTATCCCCGAGGGCGGCCAGCCGAGCCATAATTTCCGGATTTCGACGTTGGCCCTGAAAATCGCCGCCGGCGTCGCCGCCGTCTGGTTGTTGGTCTTGCTGATTTTAACGATTTTTTATGGCCGTCTCTCTTATCAGGCGCGCCTCTGTGAGGAGCTGCGCCAGGAAAACGAACGGCTGCGCGATTACAATATCCGGGTCGTCGAAATCGAGAAGAGTTTCCAAAAAAACCGCGAATTGACCGCTCGGATCGCGGCCTTGGCCGGTGTCGAGCTTGAACAAACAGGCCCGGCGATATTGCCGACTTTCGATTCGATCGCCGACACCAATCTCCGGCAGGTCGTTTCCGGCTTGGCCGGGGACAATCCGTTGGTGACCGATGAGAATCCGGAGATGGCGAGGGTCCCCCGCGGTCGTCCGCTCTACGGTTGGATCACCCGTCAATTCATTGCCGATTCGACGGCCTCGCGCGGCAAGCACGACGGAATCGATATCGCCGTGAAAGAGGGGACGCCGGTGGTCTCCACGGCCACCGGTGAGGTGGTTTTCGCAGGCTGGGACAAGGACTACGGCTTTTTGGTGATCCTTGATCACGGCAACGAATTCAGGACGGTCTATGGCCACAATCAAAAAGTTCTGGTCAGCGCCGGCGACAAGGTGTATCGCGGCCAGGCGATAGCGCTTTCCGGCAACACCGGACGATCGACGGCGCCCCATTTGCACTATGGAATATTGAAAAACGGCGAGCCGGTAGACCCCTCGCCCTACATAGATTAATTTTTCCGAGGAGGGAAACAGCTATGGCAGAAAAAGAAGTGCGTTATGAAGGGAAGCTCGACACGATAATCGGCAAAGGCTCGAAAGTGGAGGGTTCGCTTATCGTCGAGGGATCGACTCGTATCGACGGGACGCTCAACGGAAAACTTATTTCCAACGATATGGTGACGATCGGAACAAGCGGTGAGGTGAAGGCGGACATCAAAGCCAAGTCGATTATCGTAGGGGGTAAAGTCCACGGCAATCTCGAGGCGCTCGAGAAAATCGAGCTTCAGGCCAAGGCCGAGTTCAAAGGCGACCTGGTGGCCAAGTCGCTTCTGATAGAGCACGGGGCGCTGTTTCATGGCAGCTCGCGCATGCTGAACGAATCGATTCCCGGCAAAGAAAACATTACCGCCAGCGGCAACCCGACAGCAAAACAAACCACGAGCTGAAGTCGGTGATATCCCGCACGATCACCATATCCGGCGCCTTGCTTGCTCTGGGCCTTTTCCTGCTGCTGTGGTTTCTCTACCGGGTGCTTCGCCGAACCAGCTATTACGCCAGGGGTCACAACGTAAGGCGGC
>CAZHVC010000126.1:0-5714 GCA_964535765.1 uncultured Ignavibacteria bacterium
GCTTTCAGTATGCTAAAGTAATAACCGCCGCGGGGGATCCCCCAGGGAGCGATGGCCCCTTGATTTATAGACAGCGATGGATTCGGCACCACCAGAGCCGGATCGAGTTCCATTTTGAATCCGAGGCCGGAACAATCGGGACAGGCGCCATAAGGCGAATTGAACGAAAACAGGCGCGGCGATGGTTCTTCGTATGATAGACCGCATTTTTCGCAGGCGAATCTTTCGGAATAAAGCCTCTCTCCCCTTCCCGGCGACTCAACGATGACCAGTCCGGATCCGAGTTTCAGCGCCGTTTCCAGCGAATCGGTCAGGCGACGGCCGATATCATGCTTTATAATCAGTCGATCGACAACGACCTCGATCGTATGTTTTTTATTTTTGTCCAAATTCGGCAGCTCGTCGATCTCCACCACGACGCCGTCGACCCGCAATCTGACGAAACCTTCCCGTCGGATCTCATCGAAAACCTCCTTGAACTCCCCCTTGCGCCCCCTGACTATCGGCGCCAGAATATGCACTCGACTGTTGACCGGTAATTCGAGAATCGAATCGGCGATCTGCTGGACCGTCTGCTGCCTTATCGGTTCTTTGCATTTCCAACAATAGGGGATTCCGATACGGGCATACAGCAACCGCAGATAATCGTAAATCTCGGTTACCGTGCCGACGGTGGAACGGGGGTTTTTGGCGGCGGAACGCTGCTCGATTGAAATCGCCGGCGACAGGCCGTCGATGAAATCGACGTTGGGTTTCTCCATCAGGCCGAGAAACTGTCTGGCGTAAGCGGAAAGCGATTCGACGTAACGTCGCTGACCCTCGGCATAAAGAGTATCGAAGGCCAGCGACGATTTTCCGGAACCGGACAGGCCGGTTATCACCACCAGCTTGTTTCGGGGGATGGTAACATCGATATTTTTGAGATTATGTTCGCGGGCGCCCCTGATTATTATCTGGTCATTTTTATTCATGCAAACCCCAAGATAATCGACATATGTTCACTATTATAATGAACAGTATCGGGCCGTCAATAAAATTTCGGCCAATTTTTTAATATAAATATTTTCAAGCGGCGAGCAAGGTTTTGGTTGACTTTTTGGCCATAGAAAATCGCCTAAATAAGGCAATAAGGGCTGTGGCGAAATCAGCGGCGGGAGGGCAGCAGGCGGCTCAGAAGTATCCGCTGGCTGTCTCCCTTCAACCGATTTCGGGGAATTATTATCGAGCCGCGTCCCGGGGTGAACAGATAATAGGCTCGTTTCGTTATGTGGATTTCGCCGATTTGCGCCCAGGTCCTTTGCCAATGGTTGTCACCGGATCGAACTTGCAGGCCGAAGCGATCGATGCGATAGGCGCGCGGCTCGAGCGAGGCGGCGATCGTCGCCGAACTTGAATAATACACCTGGGCGATTATAATAAGCAGGGAACCGGCGCAATAACCGATTCCCAGCAGGATTGCCGCCAGCAGCCAAAACAGCCACAACCGGCTGTCACCGCTTGTGGAATTGGCCAGAAAGTAAATAACCGGAAAAAGCAGCAGCGCCAGACACAAGGCTATCACCAGCAGATGTCTATTGAAATGAAGGTTATACCAAAACAGATCGGCCCGGGTCAGGGCGAATTCAAGTTCCAGAAAAGGTTCCGCGGGTTCTTCCGTTCGATTTTTGCTATCTTTTCCCATGCACAGTATCGGGGCTGTAATCGGCCGGCGGCAGACTCCGGCGTTGCGGAAACGTTTTCGTCTGAATCGCCCAGGTCAATCCGCCTGCGTCTTTCGAAACGTTTTTTTAGCTCCGCTGCGCCTTGATTAGGCCGCTCCAATTTTCCATGAAAAAAATCTTCTTTGTCGGCGTCCGAATCGATTATCGGACGACAATCGTCGACTAATCGCCAAGGCTTTCGATTTTTCTCCTTGCGTCCGATTCAGGATATTCTCTTGTCCGGGTTCAACGGGCGCAGATTCATCTGCGATGTCCAGGCGTGAGGCGGCTGATCCAGCAGAAACATCACCGCTTGGGCGACATCCTCGGGCGACAGAATTCCCGGTTTGGCCTGCAGCTTTTGTTCGGGAGCTCCTCCGCCGAATCCGGTGGCGACGCTGCCGGGCATTACTATCGAAACCTTGATATTTTTTTCGCGCAGTTCGAGAGCCAAGCTTTCGGAAAAGCCGAGCAAACCGTATTTGGAGGCGCAATAGGCGGCATAACCCGCAATCGGCGTATAGGAAGCTCCGGAGCCGATATTTATGATATGGCCGCCGCCCGATTCGGCCATATGGGCGGCGATTATTTTACTCAGAATAAACGGCGCCCGCAGATTCAAATCGAGCGTTAGGTCGAATTCCGCCAGATCCATTTGAATTACGTTTCGTTTGATTCCTATGCCGGCGTTATTGACCAGAACATCGAGACCCGCGAAATGTTTGAGCGAGTTGAGCGCCAGCCTGATTGCTTGATCGGAATCGCTCAAATCGGCTGGTTCGATAACGGCCTCTTTATATTCCTTGGCGAAAGCCATAAGCCTTTTTTCGTCGCGGCCGCTGACGACCACCCGCATCCCCGACCGTAAAAACAGTTTGGCGATAGCGGTTCCGATCCCCGATGAAGCGCCGGTTACCAGCGCCCGCATTCCAGCGAATTTATCCCGCATGTTCATCGATCCCACTGATTTTGATTCCCGCATTTTCGAGCCGCGGAATTTCGTATTTCAATATCTTCCCTGTAAAAACAAGATAACCGTTTTCCAGTCGTCCCGACGAAATCTGCATTAACTTCGAGGCCAATCCGACTGCGGCGGATTCCGTTTGGGGGATTTTTATTTCCAGCTCGATATACAAGTTCATGGCCAGCTTCTGTAACTTTCGCATGAACTGTTCTATCCCCTCACCGGTTTTCACGGAGATTTGCAGACTCCCCGGATAATTCATGGATAAATTGCTCAAATAGCCCCGATCCTTCACCAAATCTATTTTGTTGAACAACAGCAAAGCGGGGACCTCGCCTGCTCCGATATCGTTAAGCACCCGATTGACGCATACTATCCTCTCCTCAACGCCGTCCGTCGAGGCATCAGCCACATGGAGAAGCATATCAGCGGAGTTCACTTCCTTGAGTGTGGACCTAAATGAGGCCACCAGATTCACCGGTAATTTTTTGATAAACCCGACGGTGTCGGTCAGCATGATTTCGGCCTTGCCCTGAGCCGGCAGGCGGCGGGTGGTCGAGTCGAGAGTGGCGAACAACCGATCGGCGACATAAACGGAATCGTTGCAGAGCCTGTTGAACAGGCTTGATTTTCCGGCGTTAGTATAGCCGACAAGGCAGAAATTTATTTTCGTGCTGCGCCGGCGGCGCTGAACCTCGCGTTCGCAATCGATTTTTTTCAGCACTCTTTTGAGTTCAGCGATTTTTCGGCGCACGATCCGGCGGTCGGTTTCGAGCTGTGTTTCGCCAGGACCTCTGGTTCCGATCGCCGCCTCTTGACGTTCCAGATGGGACCAGTGTCCGGCCAGCCGCGGCAACAGATATTGCAGCTGCGCCAGATTCACCTGAGCGATCGCCTCGCGGGTTCGGGCGTGGCGGGCGAAAATGTCGAGAATGAGCGCAGGGCGGTCGATAACGGCCATATCGAGGAAATCTTCGATTTTTTCCTGCTGCGAGGCCGACAGTTCGCCGTCGAACACCATCAGCTTGGCGTCCGTTTCTTCCGCTAGTTTTTTGATTTCCTTCAGTTTGCCTGCACCGAACAGGTGACCCGGATCGATCCTGTCGCGATTCTGGCTGATGACACCGACGACTTCCCCGCCGGCTGATCGGCATAAGGCCGCCAGCTCCTCAAGCGACTCTTTGACGGATTCGGCATTAACGCCCGGAGTCTTCAAAGCCGCCAAAAGCACGCGATCTTTCTTGATCCTACCTGTGATGAAATGATTTTTCAGATAGGCTCCTTACGCCTGATTTCCAGGGTTTCGAAAAGCGACCCGGCCTCCGATTTTTTCAGGTTCTTCGTAGGCAATGAAATCACCCTCAATTTGGTGTAGGCCCGGGGAATATCGACTTCTATGATATGGCCGATTTTGACGGTCGAGGCCGGTTTGGCTTTAAGGCCGTTGATGAATACCATTCCCTCATCGATAGCCGTTTTGACTAACGATCTGGTTTTTAATATGCGGGCTTTCGCCAGAAAAACATCAAGACGCATCTATTATCAGAATATCGGATATCTCAAAGCCGCAGGGAAGTTGAAACATGACCTTGTCAGCGCCCCGCTCCGGCAAACATGATTCGTGAGGTTTTCGCGGCGACCGAAAAACCGAGGTGGAATACGGACCGACAATCCACGGCAAGAAAAAGTCGAAATTAGCGGACCACTTGAACATAATATTTTTCACGGGCGTTTTTGAGCCATTGCTGAAGCTCTTTTTGGGTTTTGTGCCGTTTGGCAAGCCGTTCTATGTCGGTGTAATCTTTCACGAAATCGAGCGGTCGTCCTTCCTGTTTGTCGAGGATTTTTATGATGTGCCAGCCATAGTCGGTCTTGATCGGCGGCGAGATGTCGCCTGGATTGAGCTTTTCGACAACCTCGCGGAATTCAGGCAGCATTTCGGGCTGGGAAAACCAGCCGATATCACCCTGGGAAAACTTGCTGCCTTCATCCTCCGAATATTCGCGGGCCAGATCGCCGAAATCGGCGCCTTGAGCCAATAGATCGCATAGAAAATCGGCGAAGTGTTTCTTGTTGAGGATATCCGCCGTTGACGGTTTGAAACCGATCAAGACATGGCTTGCTCGGACTCTGTCCTCTTTTTTCTCGAGGCATTTTATTATATGAAACCCGAAACGTGTTTGAACCACTCCGGAAATCTGCCCGGGTTCGAGAGAAAAGGCGGCGCTGTCGAACTCGGGGACCATATCACCTTTGCCGAACCAGCCGAGCTCGCCCCCTTCTTGGGAGCTGGCATCATCCGAGTAAGTGCGGGCGATAAGGGCGAAATCCTCGCCGGCTGCGATTTTCTGCCTAAGCGTTTCGGCGAATCGCCTTAAAGAATCCTGGACTGCTTTATCGGGATAAATCCCCAGAAGAATCTGGGCGAGGTGGTAGCCGGCCGGCAATAGAGGCAGACTGTCGCGATACGTATTGTAGAACTCCTTTGTTTCGCCGGAGGAAATGGTAATACTGGCGAACATTTTATCGAGATACAGCTCTTTCGTAAGCTGATTCTTGACCTGCTCCCGATAGCGCAGGCGTAGGCTTTTAAGCGTCAAACCCTCCGCCGCCAGTTGCCGCATGAAAGCATCTTCTGACGGAAATTGTGATTTCAACCTGTCTATTTGTTGGTTCAGCGATTCCTCGATTTGCTTGCCGGTGATTTTTATCGTCGTGTCCTTTTCAGCTTCGATCAGCACCAGCTTATCGTCAATCATCTGCTGCAACAGCGTGTTCCTCAGGCTGTCGAGGCGCGTCGAATCGGATAAGTCGAGCGAGAATTGCATCGCCACAAGCTGTATCTGCGACTCAAGTTCGGAAATCAAAATAATCCGATCATCGACTATCGCCGCCACGCCGTCCAACTTTTCCCAGCACCACGCCGAAGACGCCAGAGTCAGACAAAAAGCCGTGCCGATAGCCAGGGTCAGTTCACTTTTTGCCAAGGGAATCACCTGTCGGATAGATTTTGATCTTGGCGTTTTTCCTCAAACTTTCCATCAAGGAAT
>CAZHVC010000127.1:0-5705 GCA_964535765.1 uncultured Ignavibacteria bacterium
AAACTGAACAGTCCTGCCAGCAGCGGCGGTCGAAAAAACCGCCAAAACCAATAACCAGCAAATTGCCGACCTAATCATTAGCTCCTCCCCGGCCGAAAAACCATCGGCAACGATAACCGCATCCAGGCTTGTCTGTCAAGCCCTTTATCGAATGCCGAACTCCGACGCAAGCGAAACGGTTTCGCCACAGCCGCAATATTCCTGAAAAATGACAAGAGACAATCATGAAAGACGATTGGGGAAAGGCAAGGAAATCGGATGTCGGGTATCCGGAATAGGGAAAATTATTTCGGAACCTGATCCTGGGTTTTCCCGATCTCGCGATAATAGGCGTTCAGAACGGTCTGTTCGATTATCCGCCGCATTTCGGAGTTAATCGGATGAGCGATATCCTGAAAGCCGCCGCCCGGCCGTTTTTTGGAAGGCATCGAAATGAAAAGCCCCCGTCCGCTGTCGATTATTTTCAGACCGCGGACGACGAATGATTGATCGAAAGTGATGTTGGCAAAGCCTTTAAGTTTAGGCTCATTACGTATCGACAACTTAACATCGGTGATTTCCATGGCTCCTCCCATAATCCGTCAAGCGGACCAAGACGATTTGTCCTTCCGACCGACGCCGGCTTGTTCGGATGCCCTCAAGCATGCCCGCGAAATCATTATCAATCAAACAAGTGATATCACCGATCACCGCGACAGACCTACTCCGTTAACGGTCAATTGGCCGCGATGATTGTTCTCCTGCGGCTTTCAGCTGCCCCCAAGGAACCTCTTTTGTTATGCTGGAACGATATGCCTTAAAAAAGCTATACGCTTAATAACGGACTTGTCAAGCTATTTTTGCGGCTGCTTGAGCTTCAATGCGATTCAAGACATATCGAACCGACGACCCCGGAATATCGGCTTTCTGTATGAAAAATCTTTACCCTGCCGCCGAGCATAGGATATATTATGCCGATAATCGAGACGAATGAAAGGGAAAGGAAGGTTCGGTCGATCTATTAACCGAGACGGCGTTGAATATTCAGACCGGGGAGAATAAATGAAAGCATTGATCACCGGAATCACGGGTCAGGACGGCTCCTATCTGGCCGATTTCCTGCTGGCAAAGGGATATGAAGTTTGGGGTATGGTTCGCCGCAATTCAACCGAGAATTTCGAGCGAATAGAACATATAAGGGACAGACTTATCTTGCGTCAGGCCGATTTACTCGATCAGCTTTCGCTTATAGAGATCGTCGATGAATGCCGTCCCGACGAGATTTACAATCTGGCGGCCCAGTCTTTTGTTCCGACAAGCTGGGCGCAGCCTATTTTGACGGGCGAATTCGACGCCCTTGGGGTGACCCGGATGCTGGAGGCGATTCGTCATATAGACCCCAAAATCAAATTTTATCAGGCCTCGTCCTCGGAGATGTTCGGTAAAGTGCGCGAGGTCCCCCAAACGGAAAAGACGCCATTTTATCCGCGTTCGCCTTACGGCGTGGCCAAAGTTTACGGGCATTTCATAACGGTGAACTATCGTGA
Organism: uncultured Ignavibacteria bacterium; assembly: GCA_964535765.1. Lineage (GTDB taxonomy): Bacteria > Zixibacteria > MSB-5A5 > UBA10806 > 4484-95 > JBBIRK01. Next base: position 1,527 of record CAZHVC010000127.1, read on the forward strand.
AAGCTACAATATTTTCGCGGTATCGGGGATATTATTCAACCATGAATCGCCGAGGCGGGGTCTGGAATTCGTTACCCGCAAGATCACCGACGGCGCCGCCCGGATTAAACTGGGCTTGGCCGATAAACTATATTTGGGCAATCTCGACGCCAAACGGGACTGGGGCTATGCTTTGGATTACGTTCGGGCGATGTGGTTGATGCTTCAGCACGACAGGCCGGACAATTTCGTCATAGCCACCGGCAAGAACCACTCGGTGCGCGAATTCTGCGAAATCGCGTTCGGCTGCGTCGATCTCGATTACCGAGATTACGTAGCCATCGACCCGGCATTCATGCGCCCGGCGGAAGTGGACATCCTGCTGGGCGACTCATCGCACGCCCGCAAGACACTCGGCTGGGAACCGGAGGTAAGTTTCGAGGAGATGGTGAAATTGATGGTGGAAGCGGACCTGGAAAGATTGAAATCGAGTCGGCGAAGCGTTTGAAGTGGAGCGGATAAAATCGGGCCGAAGCGGCGACCAGCAATATGGCGGCAATTAATTATTGACATAAACCAAGAAAAATCTATATTGCCGAATTATGCATGTAGTGCCGCAGGAAAAAATTCGCCTGCCGATAACGGTTGCCAACTGTCCGGAATAGTCCGATAAGTCGGAGTTAACGAATGAAAAGATCGCAAAAAATAACGCTGGCCTTGATCGCCGCACTGATTCTGCTGGCGCTCTACGGCTTATATCCGTCGCTCGTATTCCACTCGATGTCTTACGAGGAAAAGGCCGCTCTCGAGAACACCGATCCCCAGAAATTCCGCAGCCTTCGCGACAAAGCATTGAGGTTGGGGCTCGATCTGCGCGGCGGGATGCATATTGTACTGGAAGTGGAAAAGCCGGAAACCGGCGGCACCAGCGACGTTCAAGAACGCGCTCTCGAGATAATCCGAAACCGCATCGACAAAATAGGCGTTACGGAACCATTGATTCAAAAATCGGGGACTAACAGAATAGTGGTGGACTTGCCGGGGTTCACCGATATCGACCAGGCCAAAAAGTTGATCGGCGAAACCGCCCAGCTTCAATTCAAGCTGACCTTATCTCAGGAAGAGGCCCAATCATATCTTTTGAAAATCGATTCGGTTTTGGCGTCTGCCATGAAGGCATCGGTTTCGGATTCGAAAGCCTCCGAAAAGTCCGGATCGGATATCGATACCACGGCCAAGGCGATAATGGATATGTTCAAACAGGACACTTCGCAACAGGCCGTCGATCAGTCCGGCGAAGAGGAAACCGAACATCCTTTTACCTCGCTAATCGATGAAAATACGGGCGTGGCGTTCGGTATTCCGATGACCGATTACGAAGAAGCCAAAAGGCTGCTCGAACGGCCGGAAGTGAAAGCGATCCTGCCCCCTGACGTGCAATTGAGCTGGGCGACCCGTCCTTATTACCGCGGCGATCGAGCTTATCAGGCACTCTACTTTTTGCGCAATAGAGTCGAGATGCCGGGGGAACATCTGGTCGACGCTCAGCCATCATTCGACCAATTCCGGCGCCCGATCGTTCGGTTCGAACTCGATAAAAAAGGAGCATCGCGTTTCGGCGCGCTGACCGGAGCGAATATTGGCAAACCGCTGGCGATCGTATTGGATGATCGTGTCGAATCGGCCCCTGAAATCAGAAGCCGTATCCGGGAATCTGGGCAGATCGAACTCGGCGGGAACGCCGGCTGGGATGACGCCCGCTTGCTGGCGGTCGTGCTCAAGGCGGGCGCACTGCCGTCGAAAGTCAAAATAATTCAAAATTCGGTGATAGGTCCGTCGCTCGGACAGGATTCGATAAATAAGGGGCGAATAGCCTCGTTGATCGGGCTGCTGCTGGTTATGGCGTTCATGGTGTTCTATTACCGCCTGTCCGGGGCAATCGCCGATGCGGCTTTGATCATCAACCTGCTTTTCATACTGGCATTCATGATAATACCCGGAATCGATGCAACCCTGACCATGCCTGGAATAGCCGGCATAATTTTGACCATGGGCATGGCCGTGGATTCGAACGTGCTCATATTCGAGCGTATCCGTGAGGAATTGCGGACCGGCAAAACGGTGCGCGCCTCGATCGATGCCGGTTATTCCCGCGCCCTTCTGACAATCATCGATTCCCATGTGACGACGTTGATCACGGCGCTGTTTCTATTTATGTTCGGTACCGGACCGATCAAGGGTTTCGCGGTTACCCTGTCGGTGGGCATAGCCTTATCGTTGTTCACCGCTTTTTTCCTGACAAAATTGGTTTTCGACATTCGCAAACAATACAAGACACTCAGCATTTAGGCGGCAGGGCTTCAATATGATAGAGTTGATCAAGAATCCGAATTTGAATTTCGTCGGCGTGCGCCGATATGCTTTTATTCTATCAGCCTTTTTTCTGGTTGTAGGAATACTCGCTTTCATCATGATTCTGTCCGGAAAAGCCAATCTCGGTATCGATTTTTCCGGCGGCGCGATGTTGCGCGGCAATTTCGAGGAGCCGGTATCGATAAACGATCTCCGCTCGGCCCTGGCGGCCGAGGGGCTGGCCGATGCGGAAATTCAGGCGATCGCCGGAGAAAATATTCCGCCGAACTCCTTTGTAATCAGAACTAAAGGCGAAGGAATCTCGGCCGATTCATCGCTTGCCGATGCAATCACGGCGAGATTGCGCAAGCGTTTCGCCGGAAATCAATTCCATTTGGACAGCATCGATGATATCGGCGGCGCAGTCGGCCGGACACTGCAAAGCCAAGCGCGATTGGCGGTCTTGCTTTCGATGATCGGCATTCTGATTTATATCTGGATCAGGTTCGATTTCAGGTTCGGCGTGGCGGCCACCGTGGCCACTTTCCATGATATTTTGGCTGTGCTGGGTATATACTATCTTTTGAACAAGGAAATCTCTCTGCTTTTGGTCACTGCCCTTCTCACCATAGCCGGTTATTCGCTGACCGATACGGTAGTGGTATTCGACCGCATAAGGGAAAACCTGAAGCAATTCCGCAAGCGCGGCGATTTCGCCGGAACGGTTAACCTATCAATCAATGAGGTTTTATCAAGAACCCTGATCGTTTCGGGCACAACCTTGATGGCGATAGCTTCGCTTTTGATCTTCGGCGGCCCCGTCCTGCGGGATTTTGCTCTGGCCCTTTTTCTGGGAGTGATAATAGGTACTTATTCGTCGTGGTTCGTGGCCAGTCCCATCGTCGTTGAATGGGAATTCAGAAAACCCAGACGTTTCAAATAGCGATTCGATATTCCCCGCCCGTTTCCAAAAACAGAAGGGAAACGGGCTTTTTTGTTTCAAAATTCAACAGCTGCGGCAGCGGAACGATCATTATCTTGAAAGAAATCAACTTAGTCGATTTGCTGACGATTCAGGATAAAAGAATATCAATCCTGGGAGAATATGTATGAACGACAACACCAAAATATTGCTTTCGCCGGCCGGGGCAGGAATCGCTCTAATCTGCTTTTTTCTCCCCTGGGTGGAATTTTCCTGCGGCGAACTCCGCCGGAGTATGTCCGGGGCCGAATTAGGCGGAGTCTTCTGGGTGGTTTTCGCAGCCGCCGCCTTGATTCTGCTGGCCTATTTCTATTTCCGCAATTCGGATGAATTGGCCAAAGCCCGTCCGGTGATTCTGCTCTGCTCGCTGGTGGCTTTGGCGATTCTGTCGTATAAGTACATGAATTTCAAATCCGGGACGAAAAACGGGATCGCCGGGCTGAATCAGATCTCTCAAACGGCCGAGCTGCAGCAATCCGGGAATGACAGTAACATGCAAATACCCGAATTCGGTATTAAAATAAAAATCGGCGGATACGGCACGATTTTCGGTTTCGTTATGGCTTTGATCGGCGGGTTTTTGCTCGGCGGCAACAACGATTCACGGCCGTCGAAAAGAGCCATAATATCATATTATCAAGCGGCCGAAACGAAGGAAAAAAGCGGCGCCCCGACCTGAGTTCCGCCGAGCTCGCAAAATCAGCCGGATTCATGGCTGTCGAATCTTGTAAAGCCGAAGTCGCATCCGACAAAAAACGGCCGACTCAAGTCGAGCGGCCGATCTTTTTTCGGTAATCCTCCAGCCGGGTCTTTAGTATCGCGGCGGCGGCGTAATTCCTTTGGAGTTATACGAAAATTTCAGACCC
>CAZHVC010000128.1:0-5686 GCA_964535765.1 uncultured Ignavibacteria bacterium
GCGCTGGCCATATCCAACAACGGCCGAAAGCAATACGGCCGCCGCAGTCAACGCGGTTGTCGATTTCATCATGCCGCTATTATCCCTAAAGGCGGTCGAAATGTCAACAGCCTTTACAGCCGCATTGCCGGACCGCCGGAATTTTCATAAACGGTTTTTCGTATAAAAGCGCTTGACCGGAATAATGCCGCCGCTTAATATAACGAAGTTGTCGCCGCTGATCGGATGGCCGATAAGGCGGCGGCTGCGAAAGCGGGAAGTCCGAATAAGACTTTTGCCTGCCACCCTAGCTCAGTTGGTAGAGCAACGGACTGAAAATCCGTGTGTCCGCAGTTCGATTCTGCGGGGTGGCATTTATTTTCCGCAGGTATCACCGGATCATCAGACGACAAAACGAAGACGACAGAGCTCTCCCGGCCGGCCGATTTTCGCTGTGTGCGGGAATATTGCGCTTGATTAAACGACGATATTGCGTAATATTGAAAAAAAGAGGATGACTTATGATAAATTATGGATTCCAGAAAAGACTCAAACTCGATTTCGACAGAGCCCTTGAAGCGGTGACGGAAAAATTGAAACAGGAGGGTTTCGGCATACTGACCGAAATCGACGTCAGCCAGACATTGAAAAAGAAACTCGATGTCGAGTTTCCCCGCTACAAAATACTGGGCGCCTGTAATCCGCCGTTCGCCTATAAGGCATTGCAGGCGGAAACGGCGATCGGGCTGCTTATGCCGTGCAACGCGATAGTATATGAAAAAGACGGCGGCACCTATTTCGCCATGGTCAAACCATCGGCGACCATGCGGGCCGTCGGCAATCCGGCGCTCGAACCGCTGGCGGTCGAAATCGAAAAGAAAATCGAACGGATCTTTGAATCGCTCGAGTGACCGGGCCGGGAATTTGGTGAATCGGCGAATTTCGAACAAATGTCGCTGGGCGATATTGGCGCCGTTGCTGGCGGTCGCCTGCGCCGGTTATATCATGCCGCGGCCGAGTTTCTATTGGCCGGACATGGCCCAAAGCAAATTAACCGGTAAAGGTGTTTTCGTCATAAGCAGAAACGTTTCCTCGAAAATCGTGATGGTCGGCGCGGAGCTTTCGCCGCCGGCCAAAAAACAGGTGCTGCTCGGGAAAGGAATCCGCCGGCTTCTGGCCGAAGTCGCAAGCAACGTTTTCGAAAAATCCGAGGTATATGACGGCTATCCGCCGCGGATTGACAAAACGAAAGGGCTGCGTTGTCTGCTCGAGGTGGAGGAAGCCGGATGTCAGGTGCGGTCGGCACTGTCTTCGGAGGGAAGGCCGGTGATCGACTGCGCAATCGCCATAAGGGTGGCTTTCAAGGATTATGCCGGAGGCGGTATCGGTTCCCGAGTCATCGAATTAAGCGGCTTATCGAGCATCACCCATGCCGGAAACGACAAGAAACTGGATTCGGAAATCGAGAAAGCGGTCGGCCAGTCGATGAGCGACCTCGGCAGGAAACTGGCGTCCGAGATCGTCAATGCCTACGGCGCAAGGATGTGAAATGTGCGCCGTCAGAGCCGCCGCTGACGGTCGGAAAGCCTGCGTTCGACGCTGCGGACTTTGCGTAACAATAAAAGCGATTGTCATACCCGGGCAGAACCGATAAGCAATATCGAAAACGATGCATATCAGGCTTGACAGTTACGTTTGCTTGGATCTCGAGACCACCGGTATCGACCCGGAATCCGATCGAATAATCGAAATCGGGGCGGTCAAGTACGAAAAGGGAGTCATGACCGGCAAGTTCAGCCGGCTGATTAATCCCGACCGTTCGCTCTCTCAGGAGATTATCGATCTTACCGGGATAACCGATTCGATGTTGAAAGACGCCCCATCGCTTGAGGACGTCAAGCCGGAGCTGGAATCGTTTATCGGCGATTGCGGGATTGTGGTGGGTCATAACATTCGTTTTGACATTTCGTTTTTACGGCCGTATTTATCGGTGCCTCTGCAGTATGTCGTGGATAATCAGTTTATCGATACGGCGGCTCTGGCCAGATTGGTCTGGCCGGGTCTGAGTGGATATTCGCTGGCCTATCTGGCCGAATTCGCCGGGCTTGCCGATCCGCCCGTTCACCGCGCCCTCGAGGACGCCCTGGCGACCGCCGAAATCTACCGCTATGAGTTGGCGGCGCTTGTGGCCATGCCCAAAAATATCCAGACGATCGCGGCCGGGTTGATTTTCGGGCTGGCGTTGCGGGGAACCGTGTTGTCGTCGCTGGAAAACGCCGCCCGAACATTGCCCAAGCCGATCGATTACCGATGCGAGCTCGGCGATAACGTAATTCCGGGAGTCGAACCGGAGCATACGTCCGATTATCGGGAGATCGACCCGGACGAGGTCGATTCGATTTTCGAGGAAAAATTGCGGGCCTTGTTGACCGATTATGAAGATCGTCCGCAACAACTGGAGATGGCCCGGGAAGTGGCGGGGGCGTTCAATCGTTCGGAATTTTTTCTGGCCGAGGCGCCGACCGGCATAGGGAAATCGATCGCCTATCTTGTGGGAGCGCTCGCCTGGGCGATTCCCAACGGCGAAAGCGTTTTGATTTCGACCGCCACGAAGAGCCTGCAGGATCAGCTTTTCGGCAAGGATATACCGATAGTCCGCAAAGCTTTGGGGCGTGAATTCAAGGCGGCGCTTTTGAAAGGGCGGGCAAACTATCTTTGCCTGTTCAAATATTACGAATTGATCAACGAGGCGATCGCTTCTTTCGGTCCGGAGGAGCGGTTGGCGTTGATGCCGCTGGTCGGCTGGGCCGAAATGACCAGAACCGGCGATATCGCCGAAAACACCGGTTTCGCCCCGTCGCGCTGGCGCTATCTCTGGGCCCGGTCGTCCTGCGAGGGATCGTTTTGCCTCGGCAAAAACTGCCGCTATTACGAGCGCTGTTTTTTGTTTCGCATAAAAAACGAATGCCAGACGGCCCAGATCAAAGTGGTGAATCATCATCTGTTGTTCGCGGATTTTGCGGCCGGCGGGGAACTATTGCCGGCGACCGGGCATGCGGTTCTTGACGAAGCGCACAATCTCGAGAAAATAGCGGCCTCGTATCTGGGCCCGGAAGCCAATTTCGCCCAATTTCTGACGCTGTTCAATCAGATATTCACGATCAAACCGGTCGAAACCGGATTGCTGGCGCTGGCCAAGCTCAGGGCGTTAACCCTCGATCGTGATGATACCAAAAGCGCCAGTAAAGAGATATCGAGAGTTCAGCGGGTGTTGGCGAGGGCGCGCGCCGGATGCAGCGCTTTTTTCGAAAAGCTGAGCGCCGCCGTGGCCGCGGAAAAGGCCGAGGAGAATTACGGGAAAGAAGTAAGCTATCGCGAACTCGACAAACTTGTGCCTTCGTCGGTCATGGAGGAATTCAGACAAGCGTTGCGCGAGCTGGAAGACGCTCTCGGGGATCTGGCGGATTTGCTTGACGGATTCGAAGGTCTCAAAGATAGGGTCGAACTTTCGATCAGGGCCAGGTCGCTTGCCGCCGACATCAAAGAGCGCCGGCAGGCTATCGAGTTTCTTTTCGCCGCCGCCGACGAAGATTATGTTTACTGGATCGAGCCGGTCAAGAAAGGCGAGGCCAAACTGGCCTGCTCGCCGCTGGAAATCGGCAAAATATTAAACGAAAAATTCTACGGCCAGCTTAAGACTTTGGTGTTGAGTTCGGCGACTCTTTCGGTGGCCGGCGATTTCGGTTTCTGCAGGCAGCGGCTGGGTCTTGATCTGGACAACGCCCACAGGACTTTCGAAAAGGCGTTCGACAGCCCGTTCGATTTGAAGAAAAACATTTCATTCTGCGGTTGCGCGTTCTTGCCGCCGCCGACGGCCGACGATTTTGACCGAAAAGCCGGTGAAACGATATTGCAGTTGTTCGAGGCCGCCCGGGTCAACGGCATGATTCTTTTTACCGCTTACAAAAATCTGCTCACGGTGGTGGATCAGGTGGGCCAGAGGATGATGCAATCGGGGTTCGAGCTGTTCGTTCAGGATGGCAGTCAGAGCACCTCGCGGCTGCTGGCCAGATTCCATGCCTCCAAACTCGGCATCCTGTTCGGCACCGACAGCTTCTGGGAAGGGGTCGATCTTCCCGGTGAAGAGCTTGAACTGCTGGTGATCGTTCGCTTGCCTTTTGCCGTGCCTGACCGACCATGGACGAAAGCCAACCTGGACCGGATTCAGGTCGCCGGCGGCAATCCTTTCCTGGAATATTCGTTGCCGGAGGCGGTGATCAAATTCCGGCAGGGGTTTGGGCGGCTGATCCGCAAAAAAACCGATACCGGCTGCGTAGTCGTCCTGGATCAGCGGCTTATCACGAAAGAATATGGAAAGGTATTCGCTCGATCCTTGGTTCCGCCGCTGAAGCCGTGTTCATCGCTTAACGAGCTTGTGCTCACGGTTAAGTCCCACCTGGGAAACCGAGGCCCTTTCCGGTTTTGATTTGATCGATCTTCGTTTCCGCCAATTCATTATCTCTTAAGATTTTTTATTGGCGCAGTGCATAAGCGGCCCTTTTCTGCCGATACAATTTCAGGAGAGGAGGGCCGATTCCGCCTACGGGCGGCGGTCCGCCTTCGAGACTTCGCCGTATGGACGAAAAAAATCAAATTGCGACAGCCGAAGCGAAACCGGCATTGGCGAGGATTCTGCTCGTCGATGATGACGAGAACGTCATAAAGGCGCTGCGCGAATGCTTTGCCGGATTTCGTTACGAACTCGAGATCGCCCGCAACGGTCAGGAAGCGCTGGATAAGGCATTCGGCGGCGGGTTCAATCTGGTCATGCTGGATGTCAACCTTCCCGATTTTTCCGGGATGGAGATTCTGCGCAAAATCAAAACGAAGATGCGCGAGTTGCCGGTATTGGTGATGACCGGCTATGTTTCGACCGACGCCGCGATCGAGGCGATGAAGCTGGGGGCGCACGAATTTGTCACCAAGCCGTTTGATATCGACCGCTTGATCGGAATCGTTAATCGGTTGGTGAAACGGACTCCGCCGATGCGGGGGCTGTCGTCGTTTTCGGTCGTTCCCAAGGCGGTCGATGGCATCATTATCGGGCGGACTCCCGAGATGGTGGAGATAGCCAAGATAATCGGCCAGGTAGCCGCCACCGATGCCTCGGTGCTGATAATGGGGGAATCGGGTACGGGCAAGGAACTGGTCGCCAAGGCGATTTACGCCAATTCACTCAGAAGCGATAAGCCGTTTCTATCGGTCAATTGCGCCGCCCTTCCGGAAACGCTGCTTGAATCCGAGCTGTTCGGGCACGAAAAAGGCGCTTTCACCGGCGCTTATACGCGCAAACTCGGCAAATTCGAACAATGTAACGCCGGCACGATATTCCTCGATGAAGTCGCCGATATGTCGCTTTTAACCCAAAGCAAGGTGCTGCGGGTTTTGCAGGAACAGGAATTCGAACGGATCGGCGGTAATCAGACGATCAAAGTCGATGTTCGGGTGATAGCGGCCACCAATAAATCGCTGGTGAATATGATCAAGGAGGGGACGTTCCGGGTCGATTTATACTACCGGCTGAAAGTCGTGTCGATTTACCTGCCGCCTTTGCGCGAGCGCCGCGCCGATATTCCGCTTTTAGTCGAGCATTTCATCCACCAGTACGCCAGACAGACGAATCGCCAGATATTGAGCATCTCCAAAG
>CAZHVC010000129.1:0-5678 GCA_964535765.1 uncultured Ignavibacteria bacterium
AATCTGGCCTGTTCCAACCTGATGTACCGCAATCAAGCTATGATAATTTGGTTGTTCTGCGGAATGGCCTTGAGCTTGTCGGGGAAGGGAAAATCATGAGAATCATCATTGCCAATAAGTATTACTATCCGAGAGGCGGTGATTGTCAATACACGCTGCGGCTGAAACGGCTTTTGGAAATTAACGGGCATGAGGTTGCGCCTTTCTCGATGCATCATCCGGATAATCTGTATTCGGAATATAGTAAATATTTCGTCGAACATATCGATTTCCGCGACGAGTTGCGGAAAATGAATCCTGCGGCCATCATGCGAGTCTTGGCAAGATCGGTCATAAACCGAAACGCCGTCAAGCTTTTCCGCCGCTTGATCGATGATTTCAGACCGGATATCGTCCATCTGCAGAACATTCACCATCAATTGACTCCGGCGATTATCGGCCCAGCGGTTCAAAATTCAATTCCTGTCATCTGGACACTTCATGATTACAATCTGCTTTGCCCTGATCATACTTTCCTGCGCAACGGCCACCTATGTCTGAAATGCTCGAAAGGCAATTATTATCATGCGATCGTCCATCGATGCAAAAAAGGATCATTGGGAGCAAGCCTTCTGGCCGCGCTTGAGTGTGCAGTATATAATCCCTGGAAACTATCTAAATATGTTAACAAATTCGTTTGTCCGAGTTCGTTTATGGCCCGGCTTATGAGCGAAAGCGGTATCCCGCCGAATCGAATCGCACACGTGCCGCTGTTTTTGCCCGATTCCACTTTTCCGGTTTACAGCGGTGATTACTTTTTGTATGTAGGCCGTCTTTCTACCGAAAAGGGAATAAAGACTCTGCTTGAGGCGATCCGTAGGTTGCCGCATGTCAAATTCATCATAATAGGAGACGGCCCAAGTAAAAATGAGCTTGATTCGTTTATCGAAACGAATCGCCTCGGAAACGTAGAATCGATCGGTTATCAGCCGCCGGAAACAGTAAAAAGATTTATGGCCGGCTGCTTGGCCTTGATTCTACCCTCGATTTGTTTAGAAAATATGCCGTATTCAATAATGGAGGCCATGGCTTGTGGCAAACCGGTGATCGCCTCGGACATCGGCGGCATACCGGAAATGGTGAAACATGGAGTCAATGGCCTATTGTTCGAACCCGGCAACGTGGTTTCACTTGCAAACTGCATCAATCGGTTGGCCGCCGATCGGGCGCTGGCGATCGATATGGGGTCAAAAGGCGCCGATAAGTTCCAGCAATATTACTCGGCGGAAAATCATTATCAAAATATCATAAAGATTTATAGAGATTCTCTCGATAATAATAATGTTGTCGCATACGCAAATCAGAAAAAAGGGGAGAGCCGGGCAATAACGCAGCTTGGGTAATCGTCAGCCATGAACGCCTGTATAATATCAACTTTCCGCTGTAACGCCAGATGCCATATGTGCAATATCTGGAAATTTCCCTCGCGCGTCGAAGAGGAAATAGACCTTGACACGATTGCCAAATTGCCGGACGGATTGGGAAGAATAAACGTCACCGGCGGAGAACCGATGTTGCGCGATGATATCGAAGAATTGATCAAAATAATTTATCGCAAATGCAATAAGGTGGAAATCAGCACGAATGGTTATTATACGGAAAGGCTGGTTCGGATTGCCGAAAAGTTCCCTCGTGTCATGATAAGAATCAGCCTTGAGGGTTTGCCGGCGCTGAACGACCGGCTTCGCGGAACACGGCACGGGTTCGATCATGCCTTAAGAAGCATGCTAGAATTGAAAAAGACCCGGGTCAAAGACCTGGGATTTTCAATCGTAATCTGCGATAAAAACGTCGAGGATCTATTAAGTCTTTATGACTTGGCCGCCGGCCTCGGAGTTGAGTTTGCCCAATCGACCATGCACAATTCCTGGTACTTTCACAAATCCGATAACGCAATCGAAAAGAGGGAATTGGTCCTCGATGAATTAAGCAGGTTCATCGCGGTTCTGCTTGCATCACGGCGAAACAGTCTGCGTATGCGGGTAAAGGATTGGCTGAGAGCTTATTTCAACGCCCGCATTTATAATTATATCAAATATTGGCGGAGTCGGCAGGGAATATGCACAGCCGGCACGGATCTTTTTTTCCTTGACCCTGCCGCCGATATTTTGCCCTGCAACGGCAGCGATGAAAAATGGATTATGGGAAATCTGAAAGAGGATTCATTTGAACATATATGGAACAGTTTGCAGGCAGCCAAGATTAGGGATACGGTCAGCCGATGCACGAAAGATTGTGCTTTCGTCGGCACAGCCCGCTTCAGCATGCTTCGTAATCCTCATAAAACATTGGGTTGGATACTGGCGAATAAAATCCGGCTTTATTTGAAAAAACCTATAGTCGTTGAAACAAATATGCCGGAGGATTTTCGTCGAACCGTTCCATCCGCTGTCGATAACGATCAATCCGGAGAGAATTCGTTTGAACCCGTCGATTGCCACGAAACCGAATCAAAGCGTCCGGAATATTGCTGTTGATTCTCCTCCCGATCCCAAATCGAAAACGATCGACAGACCGCCGGTCAGCCCGATAACGATCAGACGGGCAAAGGAAACCAATCGAAAAGGTCGCCTTAAAATCGCCATGATCGGCCAGAAAGGAATTCCGGCGATCTACGGCGGCGTCGAGAGCCATGTCGAAAATCTCAGTGCTGAACTGGCCGAGCTTGGCCATGAAATTACCGTTTACTGCCGCCCATATTACTGCCGCAATATAAGCGATTTTTCGAGCATGGAAAATCCAGGGCGTTATCGCTATCGGGGTGTAAATCTGGCTATGTTGCCTACCATCAGAACCAAGCATTTGGACGCCATCAGCCATTCGATTCTGGCGTCGCTGGCAGCCGGTTTGTCAGATTTTGATATCGTTCATTTTCATGGAATAGGTCCTTCCCTTGTTAATTTTCTTCCGAAACTGTCTGGTAAAAAAGTCGTTTCGACTATCCATGCGCTCGATTACCGGCAGAAGAAATGGGGCAAGACTGCCCGCTTGTTCCTTAAGCTCGGTTTCCGGCTCGCCTCGACAAGATCTGACCGGGCAATCTGCGTTTCGAACACCATTCTTGGAAAAATAAATGACAAAGAGAAGGCGGTTTATATACCAAATGGGGTCGCTGAGCCGATGGTCTGGGGAGACCGCGAAAAATCCTGGCTGCGGGAAAATGGCCTCGATCCCGGACGATATCTGCTTTTCGTAGGCAGATTGATAGAAGACAAGAGGATTCATCTGCTCTGTCAGGCTATCGAGCAAATCGAGGGTTACAAATTGGCGATTGCCGGTCAAGCAAGTTTTACGGACGACTATGCCGTGCGCTTGAAAAATACGGCCGGCCCAAAATCGATATTTCTTGGAAATGTAACCGGTCCCAAACTATCGGCCTTATATTCCAACAGCGCTCTTTTCGTTCTCGCCTCGATTGTCGAGGGAGCGTCGATAGCCCTTTTGGAGGCCATGCGCCACGGTGTACCGGTTCTCGTATCGGATATTCCGGAAAACATTCAGATCGTAAAGCCATCCGAAAATCGAAAATTGGGGTTGCTGTTCAGCTCTTCCGATGATTCCCATCTGGTACATATGATAAACTATGCCATCGGCCGCAGGGAAAAGCTGGTCAGCATGGCTCGAAACGCGAAAAAATACGTAAGCGAAAATTATAGCTGGCCGGAGATCGCCAGAAAAACCCAAGATATCTATTACGAAGTGCTGAATCGCCAGTCAAACGATTGAATCAGGTCAACTCTTTTCTGATATCCGCTGTCGCCAAAACCACCCGGCGAAGCTTTTCCTTGGCTTCGTCGATCGTTCTGGTTTTCAAACCGCAATCAGGATCGATCCATACTTGCTCGGCGGGGATATATTCGAGCGCCTTTCTTATGCGATTCTTTATCAGTTCGATATCCTCGATCACATGACTGTGGACATCGACGACGCCGAACGAAATATCTTTGGTGAATGGGTGTTTGTTGAACAGCTCGAGCATATCGAGTTCCGAATTGGACATTTCCAAATCAAGATTGTCAACCGGTAGATCAAGCATGTGCGGATAGATTTTCTCAAAAGCTCCATAGCATATATGAGTAATGAAATATGCATGCAAACCATCGACGACCGTATGCATAGTCTCTATCGCCGTGTCGATTTCATCGGGTCGAACGGAAATGGCCGGCTCATCGATTTGAATTATTTTGCATCCGGCATCGATCAGCGCTTCCACTTCTTTCCGGATAGAATAAGCCAAGGCCAGCGCCGCGGATTTTCGGTCCTGATAATATTCATTAAAAGACCAATCCATAATCGTGTATGGGCCGGTTAACATCCCTTTCACCGGCAGGCGCGTTTTGGCCTGGGCATATCTCCACCAGTTCACCGTCAACGGCCCTGGCCAAGCGATTTCACCGGTAATAATAGGTTTGTTATAATAACGATTGCCGTAGGATCGCACCAAACCGCCTTTACTGAACCCGGGAAGCAATTCGGCGAAATAGGCAACCATATCGCCGCGGTACATTTCGCCGTCGACACTGACGTCGATGCCGATTTCATCTTGAAAGTCGATCCAGAAATCGGTTGCCTGCTTTTCCAATTCAACCAGCTTAGAACGATCTATCTTGCCGCTCTTGAAATCAGTCCGCGCGCCCATCAGCCATTCGGGCTTGGGGAAAGATCCGACGCTGCTGGTCGGCAACAGCGGCAGATTGATTTCGAGCGATTTCAATTTATCACGCACCGGCCCCTCCTTTCAGAACAGCCGAAAGGTCGGCGCACAATTTCAGCTTATCGAAAGCCCTGTCGCGGGGTAAAAACTCGAGGCCACAGGATGGCATGATATATATCTTATTCGATTTTAGATTACGAATCAGCTTTTCGACTCGGCCGGCAAGCTCATGAAGATTTTCCATCAAGGTATTTCGACAATCGACAATGCCGACGCCAAGATCCGAATCAAATCCTTGCAGCGCATCCTCCAAACCGGGGGAGTAGGTGAAATCGAAAGCAAAGCCGTTGACCGGAATCGAGTTCAATTTATCAACGAGGGGAACGCAGTTACCAAAATAAAAGGCGAGAATTATCTCCGGACAATCGAACTTTTTCACTATCACCCGGTAGGCATCGGCAAAAAGGTCGAATCCGTCGAAATTATGCAGCAAGCACGGCTCTTCGATTTGAACCAATATCGCACCGGCGGCTTTCAGCCTTTGAAGTTCCTCCCCGTAGATTAAAACAAGTGATTCAAGAGCGGTTTCAAAGTCCAAGCCGATCTTCGCCAACCTTAACAGCGAGAAAGGTCCAATCATCGTTTGGCTGGCCTTGTCTCCGGAAATGGTTCGAACGAACTTGAAATCATCGACAAATAGCGCCCCTCTTGATCCGGGACTGCGCACTAATTCGGGTTGGCGATAATAAAAGTTCGTATCGAAAAACCGCAGCAAGCCGCCCGATTCGAATCCGTCTATTTTCGAGGCAATGTGCGAAACCGGATCATAGGCACGGATAAGACCGTCGGTCACGAAATCAACTCCTGACCTGACCTGCTCGTCGATAGCCGATTTTACGGTATCATCAAGAACCGAATTGAATTCGGCTTGGCTGATTTTCCCCGAATCGAGCCGATGGTAGGCTCGTCTTAAACGTTGCTGTTC
>CAZHVC010000130.1:0-5642 GCA_964535765.1 uncultured Ignavibacteria bacterium
CCGCTGAAGTCTCGGATACTTTGGTTGAACATCAAGCCCATGGCGGGTTCGTCTCTGACACTTTGAAATCCCTGCATGATACGGCTCATGCCGCGGCCGGGCATATCGCTCACGGCGCAGAGCAGGCAGCCCATGGCGCCGGACATGCGCCGGAATTGCCGAACTGGCTCGAACTCGCTAAAATCATGTTCCCTGGCAAGCTGACCGATTTTTTGTTCGCCTGGCAGGTGGTGATTTTCTCGGCGGTCGTCTGGCTGACGCTATCGTTTTTCAGCATTATTGCCTATAGGAAGCGGTCTATCTATCCCGGCAAACTGCAGAATTTCATCGAATGGATCGTCGAGACGCTATATAATTTGATTATCGGGATTCTCGGTCCATCAGGGGCCAAATATGTGCCTTTTCTTGGAACGTTATTCGTGTACATTTTCACGATGAATGTTTTCGGGCTCTTCCCGGGCATGTTTTCCTCGACATCGAAACTCAACACGACGCTCGCCTTGGCGATATGTGTGTTTTGCTATGTGCAATTCGAGGGTATTCGAATCAATGGCCTGAAAGGCTATATATTTCATCTGGCCGGATCACCCAAGTCGGTGGTCGAATGGTGTTTAGTGCCACTCAATCTACCGCTTCACATAATCGGCGAATTGGCCAAGCCGATTTCGCTTTCGTTGCGTCTTTTCGGCAATATCTCCGGCGAGGATATGCTGCTGGCGATTTTCGCCGGCCTGGGTATAGCCTCTTTAGCTTTTATTAATCCGCCGAACTGGCTGCCTGGATTACCGCTGCAGTTCCCATTCATTTTTCTGGCTCTGCTTACCAGTTTCGTGCAGGCGCTGGTTTTCACCTTGTTGTCATCCATCTATTTTTCGCTTATGACTCATCACGAAGAAGAACATCATTGATTGTGTTGGATATTTGAATTCCAGAAGGAGGAAATGTGGACGCTGAAACTGCAAAAGGATTCTTACTGCCAATGACCGTGGCGGTGGCCGCCCTGGGTTCGGGCCTTGGCCTGGGAAAGGCGGTTGGTTCGGCAATGGAGGCGATGGCTCGACAGCCGGAGGCTGCTGGCAAGATCCAAACGGGAATGATTATCGGTGCGGCATTTATCGAGGCCTTGACCATATACGCGCTTGTCGCCGTCATTCTCCTCAAGTAAATCGCGGTAATTCAGGCGGCCTGCCTGAAAGCCCTAAAGAGGAGGAATCATGGGAGAAATAGCCGACTCGCTAGGCCTCAAATTGCCTGAGCTTCTCACCCAGATCGTCGGCTTCCTGCTGGCGGTCTGGATCCTTAAACGATTCGCCTGGAAACCGCTTTTGGGGATGCTCGAACAGCGGAGTGCTCGAATCAAGAGCGACCTTGATGAGGCGGAGCAGGCACGCAAAAAAGCCGGCGAGCTTCTGCTTGAATATCAACGTCAACTCAAAGAGATCGACGCCACCGCTCGTCAGAAGATACAGGAGGCGATAGCCGAAGGCAATCGGGTGGCGGCCGAAATCCGCGAGCAGTCGCGTATCGAAGCCAAGGAGATAATCTCGAAAGCCCGCGATGAACTGGCCAGGGACGTGGCTAAAGCCAAGGTCGAACTGCGCAACGATATGGTCAAAATGTCGATTCTGGCGACCGAGAAGATCATCAATGAGAAACTCGACGACGAAAAACACCGGCAGCTTATCGGCAGGTTTTTAGACGAGGTCGAACACATTAAATGAGAGATACCAAAATCGCGCATAGATACGCGATGGCCCTGTTCCGGGTCGCCCTTAAATCCGATACTCTCGATTTCACGGCGATCGATTTGAATCAATTGAGGTCTTTCGCCTCCGCCCATAAGGATTTCCTCGGCTTCCTGAAATCGCCCTCGATTCGTGACGACGACAAAATGAATCTGCTGCGGACACTTTTTACCACCAGACTGTCGCCGCAGGTGCTGAGCTTTCTCGAATTGCTGCTGCATAAACATAGAATAGATTTGTTCCCCGAAATCGTCGCTGAATTCGATCGAATCGTCGAAGAGCATTATGGATTGATCCGGGCGAAAGTCGTGTCGGCGGTTCACCTTGGCGAGGATGTAAAAAATGCGCTTAAGGTGAAACTCGAGAAAATATCCGGGAAGAAGATCGAAATAATTCATAAAATCGATAGGTCGATCATTGGCGGAATGATTATCTATTTGCATAATCAGGTGATCGACCGATCGATTCGTCACCAACTTGATCAATTGAGACATGACCTTCTGAGTGTGAAGGTGCATTAATAGAGGTGCTTTATGGCGTTCCGTCCTGAAGAAGTCAGTTCCATATTACAGAAGGAAATCGAAAAACACCAGGCCAAGCTGGAGATGGAATCAGTCGGCACGATTCTTCAGGTGGGAGATGGTATAGCCCGCATCTGGGGACTCGAAGATGCCATGATGTCCGAGCTGCTGCTGTTTCCGGGCGATATAATCGGTATTGTTCTGAATCTCGAAGAGGATTCGGTGTCGGCGGCTATTTTCGGGCCCGATACCGATATCAAAGAGGGCGATACGGTCAAACGCACCGGGGCGGTGGCCAGAGTTCCGGTGGGAGAGGCCCTGGCCGGCAGAGTCGTCAATCCGCTTGGCCAACCGCTTGACGGCAAAGGGCCGATCGTTACCGATCAATTCCGCCCCATAGAGGGAACGGCGCCGAACGTGGTCTCCCGGCAGCCAGTCAAAGAACCCGTTCAGACCGGACTCAAGGCTATCGATTCGATGATTCCTATCGGGCGGGGCCAGCGCGAACTTATCATCGGCGATCGCCAGACGGGCAAGACGGCCATAGCCATCGACACCATTATCAATCAAAAAGATTCCGACATATTCTGTTTCTATGTCGCCATAGGTCAAAAAGCCTCCACTGTCGCCAAGGTCGTAAAAACCCTCGAGGATTTCGGAGCGATGGAGTACACCACCGTGATCGTGGCCACCGCCACCGATCCGGCGCCGATGCAGTTCATCGCCCCATATGCCGGCTGCGCCATGGGTGAATACCTGCGCGACAACGGCAAACACGCCTTGTGTATTTATGACGACCTAAGTAAACACGCCAATGCCTATCGCCAGTTGTCGCTATTGGTCAGAAGACCTCCCGGTCGTGAGGCCTACCCTGGCGATGTCTTCTATCTGCATTCACGACTTCTGGAAAGGGCGGCCAAGTTGAGCGACAAATTGGGAGGAGGGTCCCTGACCGCTCTGCCGGTTATCGAAACCCAAGCGGGCGATGTTTCGGCCTATATACCCACCAACGTGATTTCGATCACCGATGGCCAGATTTATCTCGAGCCGGATCTATTTTACGCAGGTTTCAGGCCGGCCATCAACGTCGGTATCTCGGTTTCGCGTGTCGGCGGCAATGCCCAGACGAAAGCCATGAAAAAAGTGGCCGGCTCTTTGAGGCTCGATTTGGCCCAATACCGAAATCTGGCCGCTTTCGCCCAATTCGGTTCCGATCTTGACGAAGTTACCCTGCGCCAGTTGACCAGAGGCAAAGTTACGGAGGAGGTTCTCAAACAGCTTCAATACGAGCCGATGCCGCTGGAAAAACAGGTGATGATTCTCTGGGTTGCGGGCAACGGCTATCTGGACGATATCCCGGTCGAGAAAGTCAAAGAGTTTGAAAGCGAGTATCATCAATTCATGAGCAAGAATTTCCCCGACGTCGGACATGATATTAAAAACAAGAAAGATCTTGATGATACCATTATCGCCAAATTGCGCCAGTCGATAGAAAAGTTCAAATCGGAATTCAAAGCAAAACATTAGGCGATCGATCGTAAACGGTTGAAATAAAAAGGTCGGGATTAAGTTGCCTTCTTTAAGAGATATCAGAAGACGCCTGCGTTCGGTTGAATCCACCAAACAGATCACCAAGGCGATGGAGCTGGTGGCCGCCGCCAAACTTAGGCGGGCTCAGGTGCGCGTCGAATCGGCTCGGCCCTATGGGCTCAAGATGCAACAAATGCTCGAATCGCTTGCCGGGGCTGCCGCCAATCTGCACCACCCGCTGTTCGAGGAAAGGCCGGTGAAATCATCTCTTCTGGTGATAATTGCCGCCGATCGGGGTCTTTGCGGTTCTTACAATTCAAACATCCTGAGAACCGGGCTCAAATACGCAAAAGAGGCGCCGCCGGATTCCATTAAGCTTGGGCTGATTGGGAAAAAAGCGGTTGACTTTTTCAGAAAACAACCTTTCCCGGTAATCTTCAAAATTCCGCGGACCGAAGGAAAAGCCGATCTGGCTATGGTGCGGCGCTTGGCGGCCGACATAACCGGTATCTACGAACGGGGAGAGGTCGATGAAGTCAAATTGCTCTATACCAGATTCGTTTCGATAAGCAGCAATAAGCTGACACTCGAAAGGTTCTTGCCGATAGAAAGCCCTGGGGATAAGGACGGTGCCGTATCGAGCTACATTTTCGAACCTGATGCGGCCCGAATTTTTTCCAACCTCGTCCCCCGTTACTGTCTGACCAAAATACTGATGGCATTGCTCGAGGCTTTCGCCTCCGAGTTCGCTTCAAGAATGATGGCGATGGGAAATGCCAACAAAAACGCCAAAGAGATGATCGACAATTTGACGCTTCTGCGGAATAAAGCGCGCCAGAGTTCGATTACCAGAGAATTGCTGGATATCGTCGGCGGCGCCGAAGCATTGAAATAGATGAATGATTGAATCATTATAAGGAATAGGCGCATGGAAGAACAAAATATCGGGAAAGTTGTTCAGGTTATCGGCCCGACAGTGGATTGTGAATTCAGCTCGGACCGTTTGCCGAATATTCTTAACGCGATCAAGATAAAAGACGAGAAAAACAATATTGATCTTACGGTCGAAGTGGCGATGCATATCGGCGAAAATCGGGTTCGCTGTGTGGCCATGTCCTCAACCGACGGAATCGTGCGGGGCATGCCGG
Organism: uncultured Ignavibacteria bacterium; assembly: GCA_964535765.1. Taxonomy (GTDB): domain Bacteria; phylum Zixibacteria; class MSB-5A5; order UBA10806; family 4484-95; genus JBBIRK01. The sequence continues at coordinate 4,945 of CAZHVC010000130.1, forward strand.
CGATCGATCAGGGAGGGCCGATCAGCGTTCCCGTTGGACCGGAAACGCTCGGACGCGTCTTCAATCTGCTCGGCGACCCAATCGACGAATTGGGACCTGTAAGTGCCCGCAAGCGCTATCCCATCCATCGACCGGCACCTCCTCTTTCCGATCAACAGACGAAAACCGAATTTTTCGAAACAGGCATAAAGGTAATCGACTTGCTCGAACCATACGCCAAAGGCGGAAAAGTGGGGTTGTTCGGCGGCGCCGGAGTAGGTAAGACGGTCATCATAATGGAGCTTATCCGCAATATCGCCACCGAGCATGGCGGTTATTCGGTTTTCTGCGGCGTCGGCGAGCGCACCCGCGAGGGAAACGACCTTTGGCTTGAAATGAAAGGAACCGGCGTCATTTCTAAAACCTGCATGGTGTTCGGCCAAATGAACGAGCCGCCCGGCGCAAGACTGCGCGTCGGATTGTCCGGGCTGACAATGGCCGAGTATTTCCGTGACGAAGAAGGACAGGACGTGCTTGTCTTTATCGATAATATTTTCCGGTTCGTCCAGGCCGGCTCCGAGGTCTCCGCTTTGCTCGGAAGAATGCCGTCTGCGGTAGGCTACCAGCCGACCTTGGCAAATGAGATGGGAGCCTTGCAGGAACGGATCACCTCGACGAAAACCGGGTCAATCACCTCCGTCCAGGCTATATATGTGCCC
>CAZHVC010000131.1:0-5639 GCA_964535765.1 uncultured Ignavibacteria bacterium
GTCGGCGGAAGGGGTGGCAAAGGAAACGTCCATTTCAAGTCGAGCACCAATCAGACGCCGCGTAAGGCGACGGCCGGCCGACCGGGGCAGCATCGTTTCCTCGAGCTGGAGTTGAAATTGATCGCCGATGTCGGGCTGGTCGGATTTCCCAACGCCGGAAAATCGACGCTTCTTTCCCGTATCTCCGACGCCAGACCGAAGATCGCCGATTATCCTTTTACCACGTTGGTGCCGAATCTGGGGATCGTAAAGACGGGGGACTACCGCAGTTTCGTAGTGGCCGACATACCGGGGATAATCGAAGGCGCCCATCTCGGCAAGGGTCTCGGGCTCGATTTTTTGCGGCATATTCAAAGGACGCGCGTGCTGGTTTATCTGATAGAATGCGTCGCCGCCGACCCGATGATTCAACTGAACATGCTCAAGGCGGAGCTGGGATTGTACGATCCGCAGATGTTGGAAAAGATTTCGATCGTCGCCCTCAACAAAATCGATTTACTCGATGAAACGGCGCGTTCGGCCCTCGATTCTTATCCCGAGGATTGGCTGCGCATTTCCGCATTTACGGGGGAAAACGTCCCGAAGCTGATAGATAGACTTCGGGAAAATCTCTGGGGAACCGAAAGTGGCGGGGACTGACCCAAGATTTGCCCTCATGCTAAAGCTGATCGAGGGTGTGGGGGATATTCGGGCGGCCGCGGTTCTGAAGCGTTTTCGGAGCCATGAGCAATTCTGTTCAGGTATCGATGATGAAATGGCGGCCGAGTGCGGAATCAGCGAGCGGATAAGGGGATCGATAATCAATTTTGACCGCTGGCGGGAAGTCGATGACGAAATCGCTCGGATAGAGCAATTGAATGCGAAAATAATCTGCCTCGGTGATGAGGCTTATCCGGAGCTTTTGCAAAACACCGCGGATCCACCGCCGCTGCTTTATGTGAGCGGGGATCCGGCGATATTGGGAAGGCCGGCTGTGGCCGTGGTGGGGACGCGCACGCCGACGCCTTATGGCAGCCACATGGCCAGGAGAATCGCCGGCGGGCTGGCCGCTCGGGGGATCGTGATAGTATCCGGCCTTGCCTGGGGAATAGATACAGAGGCTCATCGCGCCGCTCTCGAGAGTGGTGGTTTAACGGTGGCTGTATTCGGCAGCGGTCTGGATGTGGTGTATCCGGAACAAAATAAGGAGCTGGCCCGCAAGATCGCCGAAAATGGTTGTTTGATTACGGAATTTCGGTTGGGTACGCCGCCGGAGAAGTTCAATTTTCCGAGGCGGAACCGAATAATCTCCGGTCTGGCTCAGGCGGTGGTTGTTGTCGAAGCGGCGGGAAAATCGGGGGCGCTGGTTACGGCCGGATTGGCGCTGGAGCAGGGGCGGGATGTATTCGCGGTTCCGGGCCGGGCCGATAGCGCATTGAGCGCCGGCACTATCGGCCTGATCAAGAAGGGTGCCGGAACGGTAACCTGCGCCGAGGACGTGCTGGAGGCGATCGGCTGGCATATCGGTAAAGAAGTCGAAAGGCCGGAAAGCAGGATAAAACTCGAGCCGGACGAACAGAGGTTGTGCGATCTGGTCGGAAGGGGGCCGGCTCATTTCGATGAGCTGGTAAGGCGGCTCAATCTGAGCCCGGCGCGGATATCGGCGGCCTTGCTGAAACTGGAGTTGGCCGGGCTGATCAGCAGGCGGCCGGGAAATTTCGTGGCGAGGATTTGAGCTTGGTTTCCCGCGAAGTGACGATAATCAATAAGCTGGGTTTGCACGCCAGGCCGGCAGCCCAATTGGTGAAAACGGCCGCCAAATTCGAATCGGAAATACTGCTGCGGCGAGAGGGACTCGAGGTTAACGGCAAGAGCATCATGGGCGTGATGATGCTGGCCGCCGAAAAAGGCGCCAAGATACTCGTTATCGCCAAAGGCAAAGATGAAAACGAGGCGCTGGAAGCGATGGTCAAGGTTTTTGAAACCAAGTTCGGCGAGGAATGAGTGAATAATTCGACTTATCGGGTGCTCAAAGGGGTGGCCGCATCCCCGGGAATCCTGATCGGCAAAGCAGTGGTGCTGGATTATGCGCAAATGGAAATTCAGCCGATAGCGATCAAATCCGAGGATATCGGAAGAGAGATCGCCGATTTTCGAAACGCTATCGCCAAGGTGAAAAGGGAGCTGCTTAAACTGGCCGCCAGCGTCGGGGAGAGGCTGGGCGCGGAATACGCGGCGATATTCGAGGCGCAGGCGATGATGGCCGGCGATCCGGTGATCGTCGATAGAGTAGTCGAGCGGATCGAAAAAGAACAGCTTGCGGCCGCTTACATATACGATAAGGAAATGCGGGCCGTGATCGAGCAGATTTCCCAATCGGGGGATGCCTATCTGAAAGAGAGAATCGTCGATATCAATGCGGTCAGGCATAGGCTTATAGGGCTTTTGATGGGGATCAAGCGGACGGTGATAAGATCCGGCTCCGAGGCGATCGTGGTGGTGGCCAAGTTTCTCAATCCCGCCGATTTGCTCGGCTTTTCGGTTCGTCGAAAAGTTGGGTTTGCGCTCGGACTCGGCGGGGCGACCTCACACACTTCGCTATTGGCCAAATCGCTCAAATTGCCGGCGGTGTCCGCGCTCGGGGAGGCGATCAATCAGATCAGACCGTCGGAAAAGATCGTTCTTGACGGTTTCACCGGCACGGTTCATATCAATCCCGATCAGGCCGTTCTGGAGAATTTCCGAGAGAAAATCAGGTTCCTGGGCCGTTTGAACGAGGCCACCGCAAGATTCTCTCGAAAACCGGCAATCACCCTCGACCGGAAAAAAATAGCCATATTCGGCAATATCGAGATACCATCGGAAGCCGGCCGGGCCGAAAAATCGGGCGCCGAGGGGATCGGCCTGTTCCGCACCGAATATCTGTTTCTGAACAACAACGCGTTCCCATCGCAGGAGAAACAATACCGGGTATATCGCCAGATACTTGAAAGGTTGGGCGATCGGCCCGTGGTGATCAGGACTTACGATCTGGGCGGAGACAAATTCGTCGGTTCGGCGATCAAAACCGTCGATCCGAATCCGTTTTTGGGATGGCGGGCGATCCGTTTTTGTCTGGATCGTCCGGACATATTCAAGGATCAAATCAAGGCTTTGCTGAGGGCCTCGAAGCACGGCCGGTTGAAAATAATGCTGCCGATGATATCGAGTCTTGACGAAATTATCGGCACCAAGGCGTTGATCGCCGAATGCCGGAATGAGCTGGCCGCCGAAGGGGAAGAGATCAAGTCGAAAACGCCGATCGGGATCATGATAGAGATACCCTCGGCAGTGCTGATCGCCGAACATCTGGCCCGCGAAGTCGATTTCTTTTCGATAGGCACCAATGACCTGATCCAATATACCCTCGCCGTGGATAGGACCAACGAGTCCGTTTCGCGATTGTATCGGAGCTATCATCCGGCGGTGTTGCAATTGATCAGGAGTGCGGTCAGGGCCGGACACAAGCACCGAAAAAAGGTGGCGGTATGCGGCGAAATGGCGGCCGACCCGCTCGGCATCGTTCTGCTTGTCGGGCTCGGTGTCGATGAATTGTCGCTCAATCTTCAATCGATAGGAATAGCCAAATATGTGATCGGGCAGATCGGTGCGGCCGAGGCGGCCGCGCTGGCCGGTCGGGCCTGTCGTCTGAAAACAGCCGACTAGGTCGAGCAATTGGTCCGGCGACGAATAAAAACCAACTGGCCCGCTTTAGGGCCGTTGATCGATTTCATGCAGGGAGGCGTAAATGCCCCAATTTGAACTCCGGCAGATGGATCCGGCGGGGATGTATGCTCATATCCGGGCTTTTCCGCAGCATCTTAAAGAAGGAATCGGCATCGGCCGTGCGTTGGACTTAACGGGTGTCGAGAGCAAGGCCTGGCGGTCGATCGTGGTTGCCGGAATGGGGGGATCGGCGATAGCCGGCGACCTGTTGCTGAGCTATCTGGGCGGTGAGCTGACGATACCATTCGAGGTCTGGAGGGATTACGATCTGCCGAATCATGCGGGTCGGGAGACGTTGGTGATCTGCTCGAGCTATTCGGGGGAAACCGCGGAGACTCTATCGGCGTATGCGGCCGCGCTGAAGCGGGGTTGTTCGATTTTGGTCATTACTTCGGGCGGGAAATTGGGCATGTCCGCCGCGGCACATAACCATCCGGCGTTGATAATTCCGCGGGGACTGCCGCCACGGGCGGCTTTGGGATATTCGTTTTCTCCATTACTGACAGTTTTGGGAAGACTGGGACTTTGCGCCGACCATTCGGCCGAACTTGATGGCGTGGCGGCGGCTCTCGGCGAGATCCAGGCAGGATATTTGATCGAATCGAAGGATAACAAGGCAAGAGGTATCGCCGAGGAGATTCACGGCAGCACCGTGGTGATTTATACCGGCGGCGGCCTGCTGCGGGCGGCGGGTGTCAGGTTCAAAGGGCAGATTTGCGAAAACGCCAAACAGCCGGCGTTTTGCAATCAGGTGCCGGAGTTCAACCATAACGAGCTGGTGGGTTGGCAGAAACACGAGATCGTCGGCGGGGCGTTTACGGTGGTGATGCTTCGAGACGGCGACGATCATCCGCAGATTCAGAAAAGATTCGAAATTTGTGCCGAGCTGTTGCGGTCGCGTGGGCTCAAGACGATCCGGATCGAAGCGGAAGGCGGTTCGACGTTGGAAAGGATGCTTCGGATGGTGCATTTGGTCGATTTTGTTTCGTTCTATCTGGCCTTATTGAATAAGGTTGACCCGACACCGGTGGAATTCATAAATTATTTGAAGGATAGGCTGGGTTGATTTCGACAGGCAAAAACGGATGAAGGCGATCATTCCCGCGGCAGGGATCGGCAGCCGCCTCAAGCCGCATACTCATACGGCGCCCAAGGCTTTATTGCACGTGGCCGGCAAACCGATACTGGGACATATCATAGACGAGCTTCTGGCGTATGATATCCGCGATATCATATTCATAATCGGTTTTCTCGGGGAAATGATCGAGGATTATGTCAACACGCATTACAATATCAGGGCCACCTTTATCGAGCAAAAGGAACTAAAGGGGCTTGGCTGGGCGATATACCTTACCCGACCCTACCTCGGCGATCAACCGGTATTGATCATTCTCGGCGACACGATATTCGATTTCAATCTGGACCGGATGATCAACAGCGAGTACGATTCTTTGGGCACCAAAATAGTCGAGGATCCGCGCCGATTCGGAATCGCCGAGACCGACGGTCGTTTTATCACCGGGCTGACGGAGAAGCCGGAGAATCCGACGTCGAATCAGGCGCTCGTCGGTATCTATTATATAAAGTCAACTGCGCTATTCGGCGAATGTCTCGACGAGTTGATCCGCCGGGATATCACCACGCGGGGCGAATACCAGTTGACCGATGCGCTGAGGTTGATGATCGATCGCGGGTGCCGGATGACCACTTTTGCCGTCGACGGCTGGTTCGATTGCGGCCAAAAGAATACGCTGCTTGAAACCAACCGCTATCTGCTGTCGCAGATTAAGTCGATCGGCGAATACAAGGACGCCATAGTGATTCCGCCGGTTTATATTTCGCCGTCGGCGCGTGTGATCAACTCGGTAATCGGTCCTTATGTCAGCGTGGCCGAT
>CAZHVC010000132.1:0-5632 GCA_964535765.1 uncultured Ignavibacteria bacterium
TCGCCGCCGAGGATTTCCCCAAGCTGCCGGCGATTCACCTCGGCCGACAGGTCAAAATCGACGCCCAGGTCCTATGCCGCCAGGCACGTAAAGTATTGTTTTCGATATCGAAAGAGGAAACGCGGCCGGCGCTGGGCGGCGTTCTCTGGCAATCGGGCGAGGACGGATTGAGTCTGGTGGCCACCGACGGCCATCGGCTGGCGAAGGTATCGCGCAAAGACATCAAGATCGGCAGCGCCCGCAAGGATATTATCGTTCCGCCTAAAGTGCTGGACAACCTGATCAAGCTCGTGGGTGATGAAGTCGAGCAGGTGGGCGTGATTCTGAACGAAGCATCGATAGTGTTCGTGCTGGCAGACGCCATTATCACCAGCCGCTTGCTGGAAGGGCCGTATCCGAATTATGAACAGGTGGTGCCGCAAGGAAACAACAAAATACTCCTGGTGGAGAAGAACCTGTTACAGGCGGCCGTACGCCGGGTTTCGATACTTTCCAATTCGCTGACGCATCAGGTGAAGTTCTCGTTGAAAGAGAACTCGCTGGAACTGACGGCGGCGAATTTCGATTTTGGCGGTGAAGCGAGGGAAAACTTGAAAGTGTCATACAGCGGCCAGCCGATGGATATCGGCTACAATGCCACCTACATACACGATGTGCTGAAAGCGCTTGACGACGACGAAGCCAGATTCGAACTTGACAGCCCGACCACGGCGGCGGTGATCAAGCCCAACAAATCGCCGGACGGCGAAACTTCGCTTTATCTGGTGATGCCCTTGCGGTTGATGGAGTGACCTCATAAGCAGCGACGATTCGAGGGAACGGCTTGGGCACGACCGATGCCGAATCGGCTTGGCCGGACCCCTCGGCGGCGGCCCGGATTTCGATTTCGAGCGACGGATCGGCTGGTCGGGAGATTTCCGATGTTGACTGATATAAGCGTACAATCTTTCCGCAATCTTATCGGACAGACGGCGACCTTTTCCCCGGGAATCAATTTGCTATACGGTGCAAACGGTGCCGGCAAGACGAATCTTCTTGAAGCTATCGGGCTGTTCGCCCTTTCGAAATCGTGCCGCGGCGCCCGGGATTCCGAGATGGTGGCGTTCGGGTGCGAGCTGGCCGAAATAAAAGGCAACATCTCCGATATAAAAAAAAAGTAGAAATAACGATCCGGATCGACCGCAGCGGCAGAAAGAAGATCATCGCCGATGGTTTGCGGCAACTTCGGCCCGGAGATCTTCTCGGAACGCTTCCGGCGGTCTTCATTTTCCCGGAGGACATAGCCCTTACAGCCGGGCCGTCGATTCATCACCGCCGGTTATTCGATTTGAATCTTTCACAGGTGGATCGACCCTATCTCGACAGTCTGTTATCCTATAAAAAGACAATCGGCCAAAGAAACAAGCTGCTGAAAGAGATTTCTCTGGGACGGGCCGGCAATGAGCAGCTTGCGGCGTGGGACGAAGTTCTGCTCGGCGATGCTGTTCGGCTCATGGAAAAGCGAGCTGCTTTCGTCAATCGGATACAGGCGGCCGCGGCCGCACGCTACGGGCGATTCGAAAAAGCCGGGCTGAATATTTATTATGCGCCCAAATATCCGGTCGGGGGCGACAATCCGGAGCAGGAGTTGAGAGCTCAGCTCAGGGCCGCCCGCGACCGCGAGTTGAAGGCGGGAATGACGTTGGTCGGGCCGCACCGCGACCGACTCGGTATCGAACTGGACGGCCGGCCGCTGCGCCATTTCGGTTCCCGCGGCCAGAAACGGTGCGCCATGATATCGATAATGCTGGCGGCGGCAGGCGAGGTGGCCGAACGATCCGGTCACGAGGCGGGGCTGCTTCTGGATGAGGCTTTCGCCGAACTCGACAGCCACAAGAGCGAAGCTTTGATCGAGATGCTCGGCGAATTCAATCAGGTGTTCGTGGCCACGGCGGGAATGTTGAAATTCAACCACCTGTCCTGCCGGCGATTCAAGGTCGATCGAGGAAAAATAACGGAGGAGTAATATGCTTTTGGTTATCGATATCGGCAACAGTTTCACGAAAGGGGCGATGTTTCTTGACGGTCAGGCAAAAGCTTTCTTTTCGATTCCTTCGGCCGTCCCCCACGATCCCGATGCGCTCGGCTCGACTATCGCAGGCAAATTGGGCTTGGAGCCTGACGGGAAAACCGAGATTCGAGAAATAGCTCTCTGCTCGGTCGTGCCTCAGTTAACCCCCCTTTACTACGAGACGGCCTTCGATTTTTTCGGAATCGAGCCCTGGCAACTCGATTACACCGCCGATATCGGAATGAAAAATCTATATCTCAAACCCGATCGAACCGGACCCGACAGGCTGGCCAATGCGCTGGCCGCCAAGACAAATTACGGCGCTCCCGTGGTGGTTGTAGATATGGGAACGGCCACGAAATTCGATGTCGTCAACGGCGACGGTGATTTCGCGGGCGGCGCAATAGCCCCGGGAATAATGAGCGCAGCGCAGGAAATGTTCAGAAAAGCGGCCAGGCTTTATCCGGTCGAGCTGAAAAAGCCGGATAAAATAATAGCGATCGACACCGCCCCGGCGATGCAGTCGGGGATATTCTGGGGGGCAGTCGGAGCAATCGATTTTATTATCGACGGGATTGCCGCCGAGCTCGGGCTGGAAAAAATCAAAGCCGTGGGGACCGGCGGCCTGGCGGCGCTGTTCCGCGAAAGTTCGAAAAGAATAAGCGCTTACGACGAGCACTTGACCCTGAAAGGGATTTACCTCGCCTTCAAGCACAACAATTGAGATTGTTTCGACGGATATTTCCATCGATAGACCGGCTGTCCCGATAGACACGACCGCCAGGAAAAAGTTTTCCCTGATACGACAAGCGGCAAAATTAGCGCAAAAATAAACCGCCGGACCTTGATGGTCCGGCGGCAAGAGTCGGCCGTTGCTGAATATTCTACTTTTCGAACGACTTCATCTCCGCATCTCGGTTCTGCCTTAACGGCGGCGGCGGGAAGAAATGACAATAACTCAATTCAGCCGTGCCTTTGAAATAGGCCACCAGTCGGGTGATGTCCGAACCGCGGAACTCGCAATTGCCGTTGACATCTCCGGCCACATATATGTAACCGGAAATCGAATCCATATAACAGCTATCAGGCGGCGGAAAACCAAAACCCTTGAAATAGCGGACACCGAAAGTGACATCGCCGCCCAGAAGCTGGCCGTCACCGTTTATATCGCCCAGAACATAATCGCATTCACCACCACCGCCACCCCCGACAACCAAAGTAACCGGAATCGTTATCGTCGGAGTATCGGGATCGTTGGAATTAATATCGATTTGACCGGTGTATGTTCCGTTGTCAAGATCGCCGGCATCGAGAATGACGTCTATGGTATCGCTCGCGAACGGATCGACGCGGCCGACGGTCGGATTGACAAGCAGCCAGGCGGGCCGGATCTCGACAGCCAAGTTGTTGGCCAAATAGGGAGCGTTGTAAACCACCTCCAACCCGATCGAGGCATCCGAATTCTGAATGCCGACGGTGGCCGAGCTGTCGGGGTCGTTGATCAACTGATACTGGAACACCATCTTGCCGTTGCCGAGCAGAATCGCCTGGAACGTATATGGGCCGCCCATATAGTAATGCGGCACGTTTTCCCATGAGATGACCAGGCTGTCGACGTTATTGGTGTAATAATAGGCGTTGCCGCCGCCGGGGAAATACAGATCGTCCCAGAAAGGAGCAACAAGGTCCAGCGGCGCATATATATTGGGCAGACCGTAATTGTAATAAGACGTCGAGGTCGAACTGAACGATATCCAGCCGTTGGAGCAGAACTGGAAAGTCGTGTATACGCCGCCATAGAAGTTGAAATTGAAACCGATCGGGAACGGGCCCTGATTGTCGTCATCGCCAAGCGGGCCGATCGGAATGCCGATCGAACTTATGTCGACCCAGTTGTAAACCGGACCGCCCGGCTCGTCAGAATCGACCCAGCGATAGCCGAAAGCATCGGGACCGCCGCTGTTGTTGATCACCGGCGGATAATAAGTTTCCGGATCCGATTTCGATCTCAAAGGTTCCGCGTTCGCCTTGGGGATAGTGGTCGAGGAAACGGTCGAAGACCGAGCACCCTGCGCGCCGCTCCCTCCGATTTTGCGCCTGCCGAACATAGTATAGGATATCGTGTAATCGAGTTTCCCTCTGGCGCTGTTGTTAATGAACAAGTGCTTAACATCGCTGGCTCCGGGGGCCAGGGTATCGACAATGGCCGATGGCGAAACGGAAATATTCGGCTCGAACACTTTAAGCGTTACGTTCAGGTCACCGGACGGCGTATCCGGATCGTTGCTGGTGAAATGAATCGTGCCGTTGTAAAGGCCCGGGGCAAGTCCGGCGCTGTTCAAGGTGATATTCAGTTGCAGGCTGTCGCCGGGCGGTAAATAGCGTGTCCCGCCGGCGAACTGAATCCATGGACTGGCGGTGCTGTAGGTAACAGCAAGAGTGCCGGTGCCGGTGTTTCTGGTCATGAGCGATTTGCTTGCCGTGCTGTCGGAGGCAAGGCTATCGGCGAACGATGTGGGATTGATTACGATATTGGGAGTACCGCCGGAACCGACATTGAAGACGACCGGGATATTCACCAGCGGATTCAGGCTGTCGTTGCTGGAAAGGTGGACAGTGCCCGTATAGGTGCCGACATTCAACGACGTGGCGTCGAAAGTAATCGGCGCTATCAAGTCACTATGCGGCGGAATAACGCCGGAAGAGGGTGAGGCGAAAAGCCAGCCGCGGCGGAATTCAACGGCTAAATTGTCGTGCATATAGTCGGCGTTATAGACAACCGTCAGGCCATCGCTTCCCGAAGAGTTTTCGATGCCCACGGTAGCGCTTCTAAGACCATCGGAGTAGGCGCCCGGATCCATGACGCCGTATTGCAGTTTTATTTTTCCATTCGGGTACAGTATGGCTTGGAAGGTGTGGCTTCCGTAGTTGGAAAATCTCGGCACGCCGATATAGCTTACGACGAAATAATTGTTGGCCGCGTCGAAATAGTAATAGACGCTGCCTCCAACCCCGGGATTCATATCGTCCCACCAAACCGCTATCATATTGTTGGGCGAGCCTGGGTCTGGAAGATTCGTATTGCCCAGAGAAGAGCTGCCCGAACCGAATGTCAGGATGCCGTTGGAGCCGATATACAATTCGTTGTAGCTGGTGCCGTAAAAATCAAATGGAAAACCGATGGGAAACGGGCCGGCATAACTGTCATCGCTGAGAGAAACGGGCGTGCCCGGTCCGGTGATGTCGATCCAACTGTAGACCGGACCGTTCGGCTCGTCGGAATCGATCCAAATATGGCCGTAGGTGTCGGGGCCGCCGGCGTTGTTGATGACCGGCGGGTAATAGGGTTCGCTTATCGAACCAGGCTTGGATTTGTCAGCGGCTCCGTAACCCAACGGCTCCCCAAGAACCTGCGAACTCAATCGGGGCAATGATTGTCCATCAGCAGGGCGCAGGAGGTTGTTCGTCGTCGTCGTCATGTTGAAAAACAGTGGACCGTCGCCGCTGTTGGTCAACGTAAGATTACGCACCTCAATCACCCCGGGAGGGGAGTTTACGGTAAACGACGAAGGTGACCAGGAC
>CAZHVC010000133.1:0-5592 GCA_964535765.1 uncultured Ignavibacteria bacterium
AGGTTGATTCTTTGCGAATAAATATAATAGATCTTCCCCAGTTCCCCGCCGACTATATATTTTTTCAACAACGCCGTTGCCGGATGATGCAACATAATGTGTCCCACCATCAATATCCGACCAAGCCTGTCGGCCATATCGACAAGTTTCAAACCATCGGCCGGATCAAGCACAAACGGCTTTTCCACGAATACGTCTTTGCCCGCCTCAAGCGCCTTTTCAGCCATCTCAAAATGCAGCGCCGGCGGCGTGGCGATCACCACCGCCTTAATGCCCGGATCTTCGAGAAGAGCTTCATACTCTTCACTGAAATTTATGCCCGGATAACTTTCGGATAGTTTTCCGAGAACCGCCGGATTCGAATCACAGGCGGTTTTCACCCGGCACCGTCCCAAACCGACGAAATTGCGTAAGAGATTCTTACCCCAATCCCCAAGCCCGACCTGGCCGATTTCGATGATTTCAGCCATCGCGTTTGTTCCGGCGACGATTCAAAATCGTCCTGATTGCCAGAAAGTCCTGACCGGCAAGCTCGGCCAACTTTTCCAGCTGGCGGTAAGTATTGCTGCCGGCGTTTTTATGCTTCTCTATAAATTCACTGATGAAAGCGATCAGGGCGGTCAGAGACAAACTGAGAAATCCCGCCGTAAGAGCCATAATAACCCTCCGGGGGCTGCTCTTTTTCTCCGGCGGCTGCGGATGATCGAGGATCTGAATCGTCGGCGTGTCCTTTTTTTCCTGGATTTTGGCCTGCTCATACTGCTGTGTCAGAAGCTCGAAAACGGTCGATTGAATTTTCAACTCCCGCGTAAGGCGGGCAAGCTCAAGACCGAGATTGGGCGCTTCCGAAACCGGTATCGACACGGCCGCTCTTGAGGAATCGGCGGGACCTTCCTCGAGAAGACGGATCTGGTTTTTTATCTCCTGGATTTTCGCTTCCTGTTGTTTGACGCTCGTGTGCGACGGCAGGAACGTTCGTCTTAGGACGCCCGCCTCGATTTCGGCAAGAATCAATTGCCCTTTCAATTCGGCTATGTTGCCGATTATGGCTTTCATTTGTTCGTCGAGGGCGACCGCTTTGTGCTTTTCCTGAAATCTGCGATAATCCTCCTCGGCACGGGCAAGTTCAACTTTTGTTTGCTCAAGTCTTTCTTCGACGAACTTCCTGGTGGCCGTCGCCTGAGCCGCATTCACTTCGCTGGAAACCTTATTCAGTTCATCGATCACCGTTTCCAGAATAGCGGCTGCCGCGATCGGATCGCGATCCTCGAAAGAGACCCTTATCATACCATTGGGCTCAATCGCCACGCCCAAATGCCCGGCAAAAACACCAAGCGCCTTTTCAAGGGAGGTAACGCCGTACTTTTTCATAAGATTATGTTTGATCACAGCTCTTTCCGCGACAGTCCGGCTTTTTAAAATCGCTCCATAAAGATCGGACAACGAAGTGAATGTTGGCAAAGCCATGTTGTATCCGCTCATCAAACTGGCGGCTCCCGCACCCAGCAGCGAGGCCAAACCCGTTGCGCTTGCTTCCCGCTGAGGCGGGAAAAGGGTTGACTTTGCTGTATATTGGTTGGGCAAAAACAGAGCAACCGTTAGAGTAAACCCAAAGGAGACTAAAAACGACATCAGCAAAATCCGACGCCAACGCATCAGTACCATAAGAAAATGCCAGAAAACGCCGCCCTGTTCCGAATCTTCAGCCATAGACCAGCCTATTTAGTCGCTTCTTTGACCACTAGATATACTGTAGCGAGGTTGCCCGCAAAAACCAGCACGTCCTTCATCGTGCCGATATAATTGACTTTCTTTTTCTCGGGCACCAATATGGTATCACCGGGATTCAGTTTGTTTTTTTTCGACGCTTTCTGCCATTCGCCGGTTACGCCCTTTATGATTTTCACCTGGGATTTTTGGGCCCGGAACGAATATCCACCGGCAAGATTGATATAATCGAGATAGTTGCGTTCCGGGCTGTAACTCAATAGTCCGGGGTTGGCCACTTCACCGGAAACGTTGACGACCTCGCTGACTTTCGGAATCATGATGAAGTCCCCGTCCCGCAATTTGATGTCGCCCTGGCCCGATCGGAAAAGTTCGACGAAATTGACCGATACGCGGCCCGGTTTCTCTCTTGACTTTATTTTGAAATATTCGTATTCGAGTTCGCTCATATCCTTAACCTGCATCGATTTGAGGCGCTCGAATTCACGGTCTTTGGTCTCTTAGGAGGCAAACCGCGTCATTTCCGCTTCGGCCAACGAGGCAAGCTCGGTGAAGCCGCCGGCGAGATTGATTATTTGCGAAAGATAAGTCGATTCAGGCACGATCGGATAAAAACCAGGGTTCTTGACTTGACCCATTATCAAAACCATCTGTTTTTCATGGTAATCGCGCTTGATTGCGATGAACACCCGATCATCAGGTTTCAGCTGCAAATCCGCTGATTCACAATCGAGAATCCGGCGAAGGGGAACCCGAATCGACGATGTGCTTTTGGCATCCGAATTGAACCTGATAATTTCCGCGCTTGTCGAATCGGCATCCAACGACAGCCCATGACCAAGCATTATCAGGTCTTTAAGCGAGTCGCGCGGTGAGTATTCATAAAATCCGGGATTGCGCACTCCGCCGAATATCCCGTAAAGATTTATTGTTTTTTCCCGCAATGGAACGAAGATTCGATCGCCGTCGCTGAGAGTGAAGTTGTACTTCAAATCACCGAATATTTCGAATCGCAGCACGTCCGCCGTATCGGTTCGGCCGTCAAGATGCGTCACCAGAATTTTCCGGTGAGAGGCTATTCCCGGCGGCGGCTGGCTACGGTATTGTTCACCCCTCATAAAGCCTGATGGAGATTCCTCGCCGATAAAGCCACCGGCAAACTCGATAATTTCGGATACCCTGGTGACGGCAGTGGCGGTGAAAACACCCGGCGATTTCACGGCTCCGCCGACATAAACCCTGAATTCCCGCAAGCCGGTCAGATCGGTGACCACCTGAACATTCCGGTATCGCTGAAGCAACTCGTCCTCGAGCAACCGTTTGGCCTCGGACAGATTCAATCCGGCCACACTCACTGGTCCGATAGTCGGCAGAAGCAGATTCCCCTCGGGAGTCACGGTTAATTCATATTGCGCCTGGGCATTTCCCCATATGAATATGGTCAGGGCATCGCCGGGACCAAGACGATAATTCGCCGGATCGATCGGGCAATCCAACGGCGCATAAGGCGTCCCCTTGCGCTCAAACCTCAACAACGCCGCCTTTTCAGCCGGATCCGCTTGCTTTTCCTCGGCGAGCAGCCCACCCGAAATCAACAACAGAATAAGAAGAGATAATGATGTCATTACTCGCAAATTGCTCGAGGCCATTCCCCGGAGATAGGCAGGTTTTACTTCCAATTCTTCGCCGCTTGCTTGATCAGAAAAGCCAAACCGATTCTTTCATTCCGACTGCCTAATATAGACGACACGCGGCCACAGTCAAGACCTTTTGGCCAACGTTGATTGCCGTTCGGGGAGTCAAACCCGATAACGCTGATCCCTACAGCCGTTCGCTCATGACGATCAATTCAAATGAATCGCTCAGGAAGGCAACTCCTGCCATTCTTTGATTTTATCAGAATATTCCTTCAACAGATTTTTGGCCTTCTCAGGAGACTTCGATTCGATCTGAATCCAGAAAGCCGCGCGGGCCCGATCTGGTTTTATCAAAATATGCGCCCCGTCGCCGGCGAATCTTACCCCGTCAATCGTCAATCTGGTTTTGCCGGCGGTGTGTTCGATCAGACGACGCATCACCGACCCCTTTTTTGTCCAGCTGCAGGGAACCTCTTTCTGCATGATTTTCAAATTCGACCATGGTCCTTCGATCTGGCCCAGCCGCTTGCCGGATTTGGCCATCAGCTCGAGTATCTTGGCCGTGGCGAACATCGCATCGGCGCCCACCTGGAATCCGGGGAAAATGAATCCTCCCTTGGTTCCGCCGACGAAATCGGCGCCGCGGCTGTGAAGGGCATCCATCATTGACAGGTGATTGTCGGGGAAACGCTCAACCTTAAGCCCGTTCTTATCGGCGATCTGCTCGATTCCCGCACTAGCGGTAATCGGAACGGCGATCTTCTTCGGACTGTTCGATTCAAGATAAAGACTCAATACTTTCATCAGCAATGCTTGATGTTCGACGAGATTGCCGGTTTCGTCGACCGCCAGCAACTGCTCGGCGTCAGGAGCGATCAAGAAACCGGCATCCGCCCGGAGCGATCTCACGATCGTCGAAAGCTGCTTGATGGCGGCTTGCTTTTCCTTTTCGAAATAGTGCAGCCTGTCGGGGTCGATATAAGCGTTTATCGAAATGAAATTAACGTCCAGAGTACCCAGAATCGCCGGCAGGATCTCGGCCGAGCTGCCGAACGAAAAATCAATCACGACCTTCAAGTTCGCCTGCCGGATCGCCTCGATATCGAGGGCCCGCAGAAAACCATCACGATAATAATCTATTACCCTGCCGGGAAACTCGATCTTGCCGGTATCCTCCATGGCCGCCCGGCGAAAATCCTCCCGGGAAAACAGGCGCTCCAGCGATTTCGTCTTGCTGCTGGGAAGGTCGAAGCCACCGGAATCGAAAAACACGATATCGATCAACCGGCCGCCGGCCGACGACATCCGAGCGTAAATCCCACCGGTTTCCTGCCACAAGCTAAGCTGATAACGCAGCACGGGAATCGGGATCGTTTGCAGTTCGGCTACATTCACGCCAGAGGAAATCAATCCGGCGATAAGTGCTCTTGTCACCATCCGGGAGGTCCGGCCGGCGTCGCGGCTGGTGATCACCGTGCTGTTTTTGCCTAGCATCGCCCCATAGGCGGCTCCAAGCCGAGCGGCAAACTCGGGTGTGATTTCCACATTGCCGATACCGGTTATCTTGGAATCGGTGAAAAGCTCTTTCGTCCATCGCTCACCCCAGACGAGGCTTGAAGATAGGATCGCGCCAGCTTCGACTTCTTTATCGGGCCAGATCTTGACATTTGCCCTGATCTGGGCGCCGCTGCCGATCCTGGCGTTGTCCGAAATAATGGCATTTTCGTCAACCGTCGCCTCATCGGCGACCACCACACCCTTGCACAACACGGATTCAGACACCCGGGCGTGCGGCCCGATCGACACCGAATCCCAGGCCACCACGCGATTCAGAACCGCCTCCCGCCCGATAATCGACTTGGCTCCTATCACGCTGTTAAACAATCTCGCCCTGGGGCCGATCTTTACCTTATCTCCAATAATCACGGTGCCGCTGAATTTGGCGGTCGGCGAGATCATGGTATCCCGGCCGATCCAAACTTTTGCCGTGTCGCAGGCCATTCTCTGCCCCAGGGTTCCGAGATTCAGTTTCCCCTCCAGCAGGTCCTGATGCGCCTGAAAATATTCCTCGTTATTGCCTATATCCCGCCAGTAGCCTTCCGCCACATAACCGTACAGCCTCTTCTTATCCGAGAGCATCTGCGGAAAAAGATCCTTGGAAAAATCATACTCGCGCGATTCAGGAATGAGATCCAGGACCTCTGGCTCGATTATATAGATCCCCGTA
>CAZHVC010000134.1:0-5582 GCA_964535765.1 uncultured Ignavibacteria bacterium
ATATAGCTCAATGAAACATATCAAGCAAGCGATTTAGCCTGCGGAAAACCGTTTCGATTCCGCGGCTGATTCCCGGACATCCTTCATGAATCGGCGCCGAGGATTTCCCTTGCCATCGCTTTACCGTTTAGTTATGATTGATCAAACGCAACAGAGGCAGGTGGCTAATGGGTGAGACGATAAAAGATGTCGAGAGCGTGGTCGAGAAGTGGAAGTTTTCGCGCAATGCGCGCGAGTTGAAAAGCTCGATAATCAGGGAAATCCTCAAGGATTCTTCGAAACCGGGTGTGGTGAATTTCGCCGGGGGCCTGCCAGCCCCCGAACTTTTTCCCCTTGAAAATCTCAAAGAGGCCTGTGTTCATGTCATCGAGCAACACGGTTCCGAGGCGCTACAATACTCGTTGACCACGGGGGTGCAGCCACTGCGCGAGTTGATCGCCGAACGGATGCGCAAACAAGGGGCCAATGTCACCACCGACTGCATTCAGATAACCGGCGGCGCCCAGCAGGCGCTCGATATAATCGGCCGGGTTTTTCTCGAGCCGGGGGCGGTCGTTTTGACGGAAACGCCGACCTACCTTGGCGCCTTACAGGCGTTTTCGTTCTACGGCCCGAAATTCGTTTCCGTTCAGACCGACGCCGAAGGTGTGGTGATCGATGATGTGGAAATGAAAATGCGCGAGTATAAACCTCGGTTCATCTATGTCGTCGCCAATTTTCAAAATCCCACCGGCGGTTGCATTTCGTTGAAACGTCGTCAGTCACTGATTGAACTGGCGCGCCGATATGATTGCCCCATTATCGACGACAATCCTTACGGGGAGCTGCGGTTCGCCGGCAAGACAATCCCCTCGTTGAAAGCCCTGGGTCCAGAATGCGTGATCGAACTGGGAACGTTTTCGAAATTGATATCGCCGGGATTGCGCATAGGTTGGATCTGCTCGCAGCCGGAGATGCAGAAAATCGTCGAGCGGATGAAGCAGGCGATGGATCTTCACACCAATACGTTCACTCAATACGTCATCTACGAATTCGCGGCGGCCGGGCATCTCGATCCGCATATCGCCAGGATTTGTCGGGCCTACGGCGAAAGGCGCGATTTCATGGTCAAAATGATGAGGCAACATTTCAGCCGCGATGTCGAATTCACCGAGCCCGAGGGCGGGCTGTTTCTCTGGGTCAAGATGCCGGGGCGGATAAGCTCGTCGCAACTGCTGCCGAAAGCGATCCAAAACGGCGTCGCCTATGTGCCCGGCAAGTTTTTCTATAGTGAAAAAGAAGATGATACCACTCTCCGGCTCAATTTCTGCAACGCAACTCCGGAGAATATTGAAATCGGCATTAAAAGACTTGCGGAAGTGATCAATTCGGCAAGTTGATTCGTCAGCCTCTATGGACGCCATACCCGCCGGAAACCGGGCTATTTACCGGAAATTGCCTTTCGCCAAACTCGAAGGTTTGGGCAACTGTTACCTGTTTATCGAACGGGCGCAGTTGGCGGGGCTTAAGCCGGCGCGGCTGGCGCAAAGGTTTTCCGATACGGCGACCGGAGTCGGATCCGACGGCCTGATAGTCATCGATCCCCGCACCGAGCCGGTGGTTCTCCGCATATTCAACAGCGATGGTTCAGAGGCGGAAATGTGCGGTAACGGTATCCGGCAGGCGGCCTTGTATCTCCATATTTTCACCCGACCTCGCAAAAAACATTACCTGATCGCGCCGCCGGCAGGCGTATTCAAGGCCGCGATATTGAAGTCCGACCGGCATTCGGCGGTTGTTGAAACAGAGCTCGGCAAGCCGGAATTTTCCTGTAAATCGGTCGGCCTCCCCGGAGGCGAAAAAGTTGCCTTTTCGATCCCGCTGAAAGCGAACGGGCGGCGTTTCATGGCCGATTGCGTCAGTTTCGGTAACCCCCATGTAGTGGTGTTCGTCAAAGATTTCGATTTCGATTGGATCACCGCCGGGCGACACCTGTCCGATAACCACCGGTTTCGCCATGGAGCCAACGTCCATTTCGTAAGAATCGTGAATCGATCGTTGTTCCACATGCGCATTTATGAGCGCGGATCGGGGCCGACCATGGCCTGCGGCAGCGGGGCGGCCGCCTGTCTTGCGGTGGGGGCGATGCGCAACTATCTTGCCCAAAAAGCGACGGCGGTGATGCCGGGCGGCAAATTGAACCTAAAGTGGAATTTTAAGAGCGGCCAGGTCATACAGGTCGGTCCGGCGAATATGATTTGTATTGGAGTATTATCGATTTGAAATTTAAGAAACCTCTCGAAGAATATCGCTCCAATCCCGTCAAAACCGCCATAAGCGATGCCATAGAGGCGGCGACGGCTTTGCCCGCCACGGAAATCTATCAGGCGCTTGAAAAACCGCCGCAACCCGATTGGGGCGATTACGGTTGGCCTTGCTTTTCATTGGCCAAAAAAGAAAAGCAGCCGCCGAACCGTCTGGCGGCGAATCTGGCCGCCAGCACGGCTGTCCCGGCGATCGTCACAAGGATCGACTCGGTAGGTCCGTATCTCAATTTCAGTCTCGATCGCCCGGAAGTCATAAGACAGGTATGCCGATCGATATTCGAGGCCGGCGATCGCTACGGCGGAGCGGATATCGGCCGGGGTCAAACGATCGTGATAGATTATTCCTCGCCGAACATCGCCAAACCGATGGGAATCGGACATCTCCGCTCCACCGTGATCGGGGCTTCTTTGAAACGAATCTATCGACATCTCGGCTACACGGTAATCGGCATAAACCATCTCGGCGACTGGGGCACGCAATTCGGCAAGTTGGTGGAGGCGTATCGCCGCTATGCCGATCCGGAAAGTATGCGGGCCGATCCAGTGAAAGAACTTTATAGAGTATATGTCAAAATCCATGAAGAAGCGGCCAAGGATCAAACTCTTGAAGAAGCGGGTCGCCGTGCCTTCAAGCTTCTCGAGCAGGGGGATCCGGAGACCGTCGAGCTTTGGAAACGGTTTTCCGAAATCAGCCTCGAAGAGTTCGAGCGGCTTTATCGGTTGCTCGGAGTTGAGTTCGATTATTACACCGGCGAGTCGTTTTTCAACGATAAACTTGATGCGGTAATCGAGCTTCTTGAGAAAAAACGGCTTACTCAAATAAGCCAGGGGGCGCTCATCGTTCCGCTCGATTCATACGGTCTTGAGCCTTTGCTTTTGCGAAAAAGCGACGGCTCCTCCTTGTATGGAACCCGCGACTTGGCGGCGGCGATTTACCGGCGGCAGACCTATAATTTCGACGGCATGCTGTATGTGGTCGGGGTCGCCCAGAGCCTGCATTTCAAGCAGTTGTTCAAAACCCTCGAACTGGCCGGTTTTGAATGGGTGGAAAACTGCCGACATGTAAGTTTCGGCTGGGTTACGCTTTCTGGAGAAATGATGTCGACGCGGGCCGGCAATGTCGTGTTTCTCGAGGACGTAATCGAACAAACGATTAAAAAGTCGCGGGAGATTATCGAACTAAGCAATCCCGAACTTGAAGATAAAGACGGCGTTGCCCGTGCCGTGGGAATCGGGGCGGTTATATTCACCGATCTTTCCGTGCGCCGCGATACCGACGTGGCGTTCGATTGGGATCGGATGCTTGATTTCACCGGCCAGAGCGGTCCCTATTTGCAGTATGCCCATGCCCGTCTTTGCAGCGTGTTGCGAAAATACGGCGAGCGGCCCGAAATCGACGCGGATTATTCCGCCTTGAATCTGCCCGAGGAATACGCCATGGCCCGTATGCTGCTTGAGTATCCCGAAAAAGTTGTGCTTGCGGCAAAGCACGATGAGCCATATATAATATCGGCATATCTGTTGGAACTGGCGGGATTGTTTTCGGCTTATTTTCAAAAATACAAATCGCCCGAGGATAAGATACTATCATCCGACGTTAGGCTGAGGAAAGCTCGAATCTCTCTCGTAAGTTGCCTGAAAACAGTGTTGAAGTCGGGCCTGACCCTTCTCGGGCTCGAGACGCCGGAACGGATGTAATTGAAACGACATAAATGTAACATGACACTGATTTACGGATAATATGGACAAGATTGTTAGAAAAGCAGCAAGAATTCGAGGCCGGCTGACGATGCCGGGCGACAAATCAATTTGCCATAGAGCGGCAATTCTGGCCGCCATGTGCAAGGGCGAAACGACATTGATCAATTTCAATCCGGGCGATGAGTTCAAGACGACTTTGAAATGCCTGGCGCAGTTCGGCGTCAACTCGGAGTCGGTCGAGACCAACCGACTGGTGATAAAAAGCCCTGGGCTGCATGATTTGACAAAACCGGAAACGGTGATCGATCTGGAAAGTTCGAGCGTTACCGCCAGGTTGATGCTTGGTTTGGCGGCGGCGCTTCCATTTACGGTGCGGTTCGACGGAACGCCTAAATTGCGAGCTCAGCCGATGCGCCGGGTGATCGAACCGTTGCAGAAAATGGGGGCCAAAATAGAAAGCGACAATTTCCGCCTGCCGATAGAGATCACAGGCGGCAATCTTCAGGCAATACACTACGTAATGCCGATATCCACATCCCAGGTGAAAGGCGCGGTATTTATCGCCGGCATCACCGCCTCGGGAGTTACCGAATTGATCGAAAGATTCAGCAGCCGCGACCATCTGGAGCGACTTATAAATCATCTCGGCATCAAATTTTCCAAGGAAAAATATAAACCGGCACCACCCAAGATCACCGATGAATTCGAACGCCGCTTGAAACAGAAAGCCAAAAGCGCTCTCGATGATCCCCGGGGTGATTTGTTCAAGATCCCGGGCGGCCAATTGCCCGTGGCCGGAGCCTCGGTAGATATTCCGGGTGATATATCCTCGGCCTCGATGTTCGTGGCGGCGGCCACCCTGATCAAAGGCTCGGAAGTGACGATCGATGACGTAAGTCTCAATCCCACCCGACGGGGATTTTTGGAAATCCTGACCAAAATGCGCGCCAACATCAAATACGAGATCGAATCCATCAAAAGCAACGAACCCCGCGGCCGGATTAACGCTAAGTACGGACCTCTCAAAGGGCGCCGGATTGTGGGCGAAATGATCCCGACCATAATCGACGAATTGCCGATAATGGCGGTCATCGCCACCCAATCGCAAGGAACGACCGTGATCCGTGACGCTTTCGATCTTCGGCACAAAGAAGTCGATCGTATAAAGGTAGTGGTTTCGAATCTACGGAAGATGGGCGCCCGCATCGGCGAACTCGAAGACGGCATGGCTATCGACGGCGGCAATGAACTCGAGGGAACCGAAATCGTGACTCACGGCGATCATCGCATGGCCATGGCTTTTGCCATCGCCGGACTGGTGGCCAAAGGGGAGACGGTAATCAAGGATGCCGAGTGCGTGGCGACCTCTTCTGGGACGATCTCGAATCGATCGTCGTATATAAATAGGTTGTCAATTGTCCACAGCCAGACCCGTCGATAGATCCCTGCTCCGGATTGTCATTGAGGGCGCCCGCCAGGGTATCTATTCTTTTTTCGCTTTGCTTAAGATCATGGCTCCGGTGTATGTTTTCATATCGCTGCTCAAACACCTGGAAATCCTAAATGTAATTTCTG
>CAZHVC010000135.1:0-5556 GCA_964535765.1 uncultured Ignavibacteria bacterium
GTATAGGAGCGACCAATTCGCCCGATGGCACGCAGCCGGTTTTGAACGATATCATAGTCGATGCGGGCTGGGGCAGTTCACCGCAAACCTTAGTTCGCGCCGTAAACGCGCGTCTTAAAGGCGCGGTCGGATCTGTGGTGCGCGGCACCAATAACATCCTGGTAAGTCCGGCTGCGCTGGCCGAATTCGAACCGGTCATTGCCACTCCCCAGGTCTCAGGAACCGCCTTCGCTCCGCCGGCGGTATTGACGGTAAAAGATGGTTTCGGCAATGTGAAAACCGATTTCGACGCAAGCGGGGATACGGTGGTGATCGCCGCCTCTACTGGTGGGCCGATGAGCAATAACGTCTTACGGGAGGCTAATAGTTTCAATGCGGGTCAAGCCGATTTGGCAGCTCTTGGCGTCACCTATTCCGGCATAGGCGGACAAGTATTCTTTACGGCAACTTCCCAATCCGGAATTTCCGATCAATCGAATATAGTAGAAGTCGTCTCGCTGACCGCCGATCTGTTATCGCTGGCCAATTCTCGGGTGGTCAGAGGCGATACCGCCTTCGGCAGTGCGATCTTGACTAATTTGAGCGCCTTGCCGATAGTAATCACCGGCATTTCTATTTTCGACGATGCGGGATTTCAATTTTCCCCAGTTTTCACCCCGGCATTGCCGGATACCGTGGGACCGGGAATTGAAACGACGTTCGTTTTCGCCATGCCCATAACTCCGGCGGTATCGTTCGGCTTTCACCCTCTGGCGATGAAAATAACAGGCAGCTATTCCGGTCGGTTCATTGCCGACAGCTTAAGGCAATTTACCGATACGCTCGAGGTGTTGCGGGCATCGCAGCTAAGTTATGTCGATTCGTCCCTCGCCCCGAGGACGGTATCGGCCGGGCTGGTGTATTCGTTTGTTATTCGCCTTGCCAATGCGGGTGATGCCGCAGTCAGTCTGAGCGACTCCTCGAATTTGGTAATCGGCACGGGACCAAACAGATTCGTGGCGGATTTGGCCCAGCCGGCGATTATCAACGGCGGATCATCGACGGAAATCGTATTCTCCTCAACTCAAATTCCCGCCGCCTTGGCCGGCGGCCGATATCCAGCCACTTTCAGGTATTTCGGCGAGGAGATCGGTTCACCGGTGGTCGATTCGCTGGTCAATTTCGACAGCGTTGAAATACATTCCGGGGTACAGCTCAGCTATGTCAGTTCAAGTCTGCGTCCGGATAGTCTGCTTGCCGGAACCGCCGTCGGTTTCACGGCCAGGATCAATAATTCCGGTATCGCCGCTTTGAATCTGAATCAAATCCTGACTGCAATCAGTTTCAGCGATGGGCAAAGAACATATTCCGCCTCACTCGACACGAATCCGGCGGTGCGGATCGAAACAATCACCTTCGGTGACACGACTTTGACTTTCAGAAATACGGCTTTGCCTGAACAATTCGCTCCGGGCCGATACCGTCCGACCATTCATATCGAGGGTATTCAGAATTCTTTGCCGTATTCGGTCGAATTTTATCCGGAATCGCTCGAAGTGCTGACTCAGGGTGCTTTGAGAATCGATTCGTTGTATGCCGTCTGCTACAACGATCCCCGGGTAAATATCAATCAGGCGTTCGAAATAGCCGGCCGTCTCCGCAATCTGGGAGTCGACGCCGTGGACTCGATATCGCTCATGCTCTCCAGCGATGGTTCCTCGCAATTTTCCGATACTCTGGATTTCGGCACCCTCAACGGTTTGAGCGATGCCCCGTTTTCGTTCGATATAATCGCCGCCTCCGTTCCCGATCCTGCGGAAATCTTCCAGATCTCGATCGTCAAGTCGCGCAGTAGATTCACCGGTCAGGCCGCACAAGTTCTGCCGCCGCTCGACAATTCGGCGGCGGTCGTAATCGAGCCACCCGCCTCGCTTCGTTTCGACACGATGTTCGTTTCGGACGAATCGCTTTCCACGGGACAGCTGTTTTCGATAACCGCAATCGTTCTTAATGACGGATCGTCGAGCTATTCCGGATCGAACCAGATCGAACTCGATTTTCACGGCGACGCCGGATTCCAGCCGAGCGATTCGACGCGCAGGGATTTGGTGTTCGGACAACCCATATCGTGGTGGATAAGGGCTCCGCTGACGGTTCGCAATAGTAGCACAATCTCGGCCGGGTTCCGCGGTTCGTTTATCGATTTAAACGATTCAACCACGGCGCTTGCCGCAGATTCGATCGCCACGGTTACCCTGACGGTGACCGAATTTGCCTCCATCACTCATCAGGCCCGGATCGCTTCACCCGCCGGGGCGGTCGATCACATTCTTTCTACATCGCAAAGTTTCGTGATCGTCGATTCCCTGTTTCGCGCCGGTAACAGCGGACCGGCCTTCGCCCGGATTCATTTACCCACCGGCTATTCCAGCAGCGATCCTCCGGTGCAATCCACGGAAGACAGCGCAGTGCATTGGCGCCTGCAGGCGCCGGAATCTCCGGCCGAGGATTCCATCGCCATCGATTGCTGGTCTTTTGATTTCAATACAGGCGATTCGGTTTATGACGACCGGATTTGGCTCCCTCTGCAAATACAAAGAAGATCGATGATCAACCTCGACCTGGGTATCACGGCGCCGCCGTCCGCGGTAGACCGAATCATCGAACCGTCGGGATTTTTCGTTATCGAAGCAACGGCGACCAATCTCGGCCAGGCTCCCGCCGGAAATGGGACCATGAACTTGAGTTTTCAATATCCGGGTTTTAGCAGCCTCGAACCGCTGATCAGGCAATTCTCCCCGGGCGTCCCCGTAAGCTGGACGGTAACGGCCCCCGATTCCCAAATGCTTCAGGGCGTTTGTATCAGCGTCAAAATAACCGATGCGCCGATCGACTCAAATTCGAATCAGCCGGCTTTCATAATCGCCGATTCCGTCGGTATTGTAGTCATAATCAAAAACGAAATTCCAAATCTCGTTCTCCGAGACCTCAGGCAGCCGACCGGTGCGATAGTGAAGGGGCGACCATTTGAAGTTCTCCGCTTCCGCCTGCAAAATTCGACGTTGATCGCCGCCAGCCAGATAGGCCTGACCGAGATACAGGCGCTCTTGGTCGATGAAAACGGTCTATTTTTGCCGGCCGACGTTCTGGCTTCGGCCACGCTTACTTTAGGCAGCACCGATCTAACCGGTGTCCTCACCGATTCAGCGATTCATTTTGACATCACCCCGCCTTATTTGATCGATCCCGATTCAAGTCTGGATATATCGTTAAGATTGACCACCCGCGCGAATACCGATTTGGGTCGGGTTGGAATTATGCTGACCTCGAATATGATAAAAGCCAGAATCGTCATCGGCGGTGTTCCCGAGCAATTCGTGAGGGTGGTTCAGCCAGACGGCGAGAATTTCGTGATAAACAGTCCCCGGTATATTCTGGTTGACCCGGAGTTCGCCGGTTCGTTGAGGTTGAATCAAAATCCGTTCTTGCCCTCACAGGGACCGTTGCGTATAGGTTTCAACTTATCCGCGGATGCAACTCTCGAATTTCTGATCTACGATACGGAGGGAACGAAAGTCTGGGAAACGCGAAAGGAATTGACCGCTGGATCCTATTATTCCGATGACAATGCGGTGGTTTGGGATGGACGTAGTTCGTCCGGCAACAGGGTATTGAGCGGCCCGTATTATCTTTTCGTGAACAATATAACGGACGGCCAATCGGCCAAAATAAAGATTGCGGTGGTCTGGTAAGCGTGACCAATAGGAAAATAATGATAATCCTGCTGGTGATAATGACGGCAGGACGACTGAACTCGGAGATCTTCTACCGGTCGCCGTTTACGCTCGGTCTGGGCGCCCGCGAAATCGGTCTGGGCGGGACAGGCGCGGCGGGCTCGGGGGGAACGGCCGCAGTCTTTTGGAATCCGGCGTTGCTTACCCTGACCGATCGCGGCGAAATTCAATTGTTCCACACATCTTTGTTTATGGATACCCGCTACGAATATGTGGCGGCTGCATTCCCCACGACATCCGCCGGCGTTTTTGGGATCGGTTTGGCCGATCTCGCCAGCGGCAAATTCATCCGCTATCATTCGGATTTCGCCGATGATGGGACATTTTCCAGCCGCCAGAATCAACTCTGTTTGGCCTACGGTTTTACGCCTATCAAATCGATCGCGATCGGTATCGGGATCAAGGGAGTGCTGTTCGATATTGATCGTTATCGGGATTCCGGGTTCGGCATAGACTTTGGTTTGGCCTATCGACCGGCCTTTCTGAATGGTTTAACTACTGGTTTAAGAGTATCCGATATCTTCGGCCCGAGAATTAGGTTAGACAGAACGGAACAGCGTTTCCCATATGCTGTGAGAGCGGGCTTGGGATACAAAGTCAATCTAACTCAAACCATCTCCGCGACGGCGAATTTCGACCTCGAAAAATTCGAGCAGGGGGGTAGCGAAATCTTTACCGGAGCGGAGCTGGGGATATCGAAACTCTTTTTCGTTAGAACAGGATTCCGCTCCGACCGGCTGGTAATGGGAGGCGGACTGGCTTATTCCGGATTGCGCTTCGACTACGCCTACGTGCCGCTGAATGAATTGGGCGCCTCTCACCGGATATCGCTGATATTCTCCTTCGGCCCGTCGGTCGAACAGAAACGATTAGCCGATAGGGAAAAAGCCATCCAAGAGACTCTCGGCGAAATCGATAAGGTACGCCTGGCGGAAAGACAGCGAAAAATCGATAGTTTGCTGGCGGCCGCCTCTCAATTCGAAAGCAACAACGAACTGCTGGCAGCGATAGATTGCTACTACCGGGTATTGGGAATCGACGATCAGCATACCTTAGCCTCGAAAAAGGCCGCCGATCTGTTCGAACTCGTCAGGCTTGATATCGGTCGCCAGGCGGGTGGCCAATTCGTCACCGCGATAGTATCGAAACAGATGGAATTGGGTGAAAGTTACCTGGCCAAGAATCAATTCGATAAGGCTGAGGAGCAGTTCAAGTTCGTTTTGCTGCTGGATCCGGAGAACAAAATCGCCCCCGTAAAGATGGCCTCGATTGAAAAAGGCAAAGCGGAACGGCTCAGTTCCTTGAAGATAGCCATGCGCGAGGCGATCGCAGGCGGCGATAATCAAAGGGCATTATCGACTATAGAGGAGATCCTCCGGCTCAGTCCCGATGACGGTCAGGCTCTTGAGAATCGGCGCCAGATTTTGAGATCTCTTGAGGCATCCCGGCATCTCGACAACGCCTTGCAGCTTTTCAGTAAGGAAGATTATCCGCGGGCGGCCGCCAGCGCCGATTCGGCGTTGGCCATAAATCCCCGACTCGAGGGTGCCCGGAACCTGAAAAATAGACTATCCCAATACACTGCCCGGGAGACAACGCTTGAGGATATCAAAAAGAATCCGGAACACTGGAAAATCTACCTGCAGGCCATGGATAAATATCAGGCAGGGGATTACAAAGGCGCCCAACAGCTATGGCAATCTCTGTTACAAAGTTATCCGAATAACCCAAATCTCAAACGCAATATAGAACAGGCCGCCGAACGGGCGGGCAAGAAATAAGT
>CAZHVC010000136.1:0-5553 GCA_964535765.1 uncultured Ignavibacteria bacterium
TTATCATATTCTCTGAATTGGAACCTTTAGGCGGATCGATCTCGACCGATATGACCGTCTTGGCTTTCAGTTTTTCGAGAAAACGCGAGCATTTCGCGACTTTCGGCGTTGGGGCGGGTGTGATTTCGCGAATCGTCAACGAGCTGATCTTCTCCCCTGCTTCACTCCTGCTCGAATCCGGTTTTGCCGACGACCGGAAATGACTCAGCGTCTCGGCGATCGCGGCGATATGTTCAGGCGTGGTGCCGCAGCAGCCGCCAATAATTTTGACCCCGGCTTCGATAAACTCCCTGGCGTATCTGGCAAAATACTCCGGCTGGGTGAAATAAATAAATCGTCCGTCATACATCCTCGGAAGACCTGCATTCGGTTGCGCCGACATCATCCGGGCGCCCGCCCTGACGAAACTATTAATCACCTCCAGCATCGCCTGAGGCCCCACGGAACAATTGGCACCAACAACATCGGCCCCGGCGGTTGTCAATCTGGATACCACATCGGCCGGGCTGTTGCCGTGAAGGGTTACACCTTCTTCGGTGAATGTCATTTGGGCCACAACCGGCAGGTCGGATACTCTTTTGACCGAAGCAAGCGCTATCTCCATCTCCTCAAGATTGGACATCGTTTCAATAATAAATAAGTCTATTCCTGATTCAAGCAGAGCTCCGGCCTGCTCCTCGAACATCTCAGCGGCCGCTTTTTCGGTAATTTTGCCCAATCGGCCGATCCTTTTGCCCAGCGGCCCCACCGAGCCGGCGACGAGAACCTCCCTGCCGGAAATATCCCTGGCTTCCCTGGCGATCTTGCCCGCCTTGATATTAATCTCTCTAACCTTCGATTCGAGACCGTAATTAGCCAGCCGGGCGGCATTAGCCCCGAACGTATTCGTTTCTATCATCTCCGCACCGGCCGATATGTATTCGAGATGAACTTTGCCGACAAGCTCGGGCCGCGATAAATTCAATTCATCGAAACAATGTTCATAGGGAACGCCCTTCTGGTTAAGATACGTCCCCATCGCCCCATCGCAGATAATGAATGATTCGGCCAGTTTATCGTGAAATGATGTCTTCATCTTTATTGATCTCGATATCGGTACCTCGAATGCTGATTCGTGTCGCCGATAAGGTTATCGATCTGGCGGTTGTCATTATATAGCGTATTTCGCGAATTTGAGCAACGGAATTATGCTATGATGCTTTTCATTCTTTTCAGAATCGTATTGGGACTGGTTTGGTTATCGGGGAAACTGCCCTTGTTGATAGTGATCCTCCGCCGAGGTTGGGCCGTTTCCGAATCTTTCAAAAACATTCGGATAGTTTCCTCGAGTCGTCGGCCGACGATTTCGGCCCCTTCAATGCCGGTTTCAACCAGAAGAATGCACAGCCGGCCATTATTCAGGCCCGAAATAATATCGGTTTGCCTTATGGATGATCTGATGTGCCGTCGAAGATTGGCCGGAAACTCGGGATCGGTATCCAACACAACCTCCATTCCCTCAAGGGAGAGGTAAGAGACGAAAGTCAGGTAGCGTTGGGCTCTTTTGAGCTCTTGAGACGCCCGAGCCAGGAAATTATCACTGTTTTCGTAGATTCGGTCCAATATTTCCAGATCGTTTTTCATAATGCGGGCGTTAATATCCGCTTCTTTACGGCGGGCAATAAATTCTTCGCCTTTATCATCAAGTATGGCCTGTGCAAAATGAGTGCCAGACATATTTATAATCGGCTTCTCCGCGGGCTTAGTTTTGTCATTGTAATCGTATGTCCGTCAATCGGTTACGCAACCGCAAATTCGGGGTTCATAAAAACGCCCTTAATCCACCATTGCAAATTGCAAAAATCTTCATATATACTGAAAGGTTCAATCAATTATCTTATAGTCTTTTATTTTGTACAGCAACGATCTATAGCTGATATTAAGTAACTTGGCTGCCTTTCGCCTGTTCCAGTTCGTTTTAACGAGGACTTTGGAGATCAACCTCTTTTCAACCTCGGCGACGACTTTTTCCACCTGAGTTTTCATATCGTAATTATCATCGCCGATGGCCAGGGCGATGCCGTCCATTTCTTTTTTCTGAGCCGAAACCGCGTCCTGAAGGCTTTCAAAAACTATTTGTTCGTCCCCGCGGACCACAATCTGCTTTATCAGATTTTCGAGCTGACGGACGTTACCGGGCCAATGGTAATTACAGAGGAACTTCATGGT
Organism: uncultured Ignavibacteria bacterium; assembly: GCA_964535765.1. Lineage (GTDB taxonomy): Bacteria > Zixibacteria > MSB-5A5 > UBA10806 > 4484-95 > JBBIRK01. Next base: position 2,209 of record CAZHVC010000136.1, read on the forward strand.
TTCGGGTTTTATGCCTTTGAAATCTTTGTTGTAGAGAAGGCTATATTTCTGCAGGAAATGATTGACCAAAAGAGGTATGTCCTCCCGGCGCTCTCTGAGCGGGGCAAGCTGGATAGTGATTTCGTTGAGGCGATAATATAAATCATCGCGCATCAATCCCTTCTGCATCGCCTCTTCCAGATTTCTGTTGGTTGCACAGACTATGCGGACGTCGACGTGGATATTATTGATGCCGCCCACCCGAACGAATTCCTGATGCTCGAGCACCTGAAGCAATTTGGTTTGCAGTTCTATGGGCATATCGCCGATTTCATCGAGGAACATCGTCCCTTTGTTGGCCACCTCGAAACGACCCGGTTTGGTTTTATTGGCGCCGGTGAAAGCCCCTTTTTCATAGCCGAAAAGCTCGGCCTCAAGCAATTCCCGCGGAATCGCCGCGCAATTCACTTTCACGAAAGGCTCGTTTCTTCGGGGCGATTGACTATGAATCATGCGGGCGATTATTTCCTTGCCAGTTCCCGATTCTCCTCTGATCAGGGCGGTCAATTCACTGGCGGCCACCTGCTCGACAAGCGTTTTCACCTTGTGCATGGCCTCGCTGTCGCCGATAAGCACTTCATGCTGACTTTCTTTCAGACGCCTTTTCAGATCGCTGATCTCTTCTTTCAACTTTCGTTTTTCCAGAACCGTCCGGATGTGGATTTCGAGTTCCTTTACATCAAAAGGCTTATTTATGAACTCGGTGGCGCCGCGTTTAATCGACTCGACGATATTTTTGGTCTCGCCGTGACCGGAAAGCATCATGACGTCCATCGAGGAATCGATTTTTTTCAGTCGTTCAAGAATCTCAAGACCGGACAATCCCGGCATTTTTATATCGAGCAAAACCAGATCCGGCTGCGAATCCGACGTTTTACGGGAAAGAAGCGCAAGCGCCTCCTGGCCGTCACGAACGGAATCGATCTCATAATTCTCCCCCAGTCCGGCCGAGATCTGGGCAGGGATTCTCGGATCGTCATCCACAACCAGTATTTTGACTTTTTCTGCACCCATAATTTCAGACAGGCAGATCGATATAAAACGTCGTGCCCTTTCCTTCTTTGCTTTCCACGGATAATCTGCCGTTGTGAGCCATGATGACTCTTTCTACTATCGCCAGGCCGAGTCCGCTGCCGCTGTCTTTGGTCGTGTAATATCGTTCGAAAATCCTCGGCAACAGCGATTCAGGTATGCCGCAGCCGGTGTCGGCGATAGTCAACCTTATATAAGGTTCGCCGACCGGATGCATGTTTATCCTTACCGTCAGTTGTCCGCCGTTATCCATGCTTTCCAGAGAATTCAGCAGAAGATTCAATACCGCCTCGAGAATTTCATTCTTATTCAATTCGATATCGGGCACATCTTCGGCATGCAGACGAAACGAGACACCCTTTTTCTCCATATCACGGGAAAGAAGCGCCGCCGCCTTTTCGACTATGCCCCGCAGCGATTCCTTTTTCGTGTAGTAACGAAGCGGGTTGGCCGAATCGACGACTTCTCTCACCATTTCGGTAAGGCGGTTCAATTCCATTTCGGAATTGGCGAAAAATTCTTCCACCTCAGCTCCGGCAAACTTGTCGCGGTAGAGCTGCAAATTGCCCTTGAGATGGGTAAGCGGTTTTTTCAGGTCGTGGCAGATTTCCGATATTAACTTTCCCATCGTAACCAGTTTCTCGGCGTTCAGGATCGCCTTTTGTCTTTCGTAAACCGATGCTGCCTGTGTAGCCACAACTGCCGCAAGGTTTTTGCCTTCTTCATCAAGCCCCTCTTCACCGATAATGACCATGAAACCGGAAAGAGCGCCCCGCAGGAGCACCGGCACTATTTCGATGGCGAAACCCTGCTTATTGATGAAGTCTGCAAATCCTTTCACCAATTCATCTTTGATATTATCAGTATCGACATCTTGGCCTAATCCTATAACTTCTTTGCCTATTTTTAGTTCGACAGGGGGATTCAGGTCGGGCCGGCATTTTTCGGAGCGATGGGCCAATTCAAGCTGGAGCATATTGGCCCGCTCAAGCAAGCCATACCAAAATACCCCCTCAAGGGGAAGTTTTTTGCGCATTTCTTCATAGATTATCTGACCCACCTTATCGATACTGTCGATCGTCGATATCTTTCGGGTGATTTCATAAAGGATCGTAAGTTCATTGATCTTTTCCACCCGTTCGCCGAATATATTGGCCCGGTCGATCGCTATGGCCGCCTGAGTGGCGAACGAGGCAAGGATTTTCAAATCGTCCTCGTTGAACGGGGAACCATCGAGCTTGTTGTTGAGATTGATAACGCCGAGCACCATCCCTTTGAATTGCAGCGGCACCGAGATCAGCGATTTCGACTCGTAGTGTTGGCGGTTTATCCTCGAAAACCGCGGATCTCGTTCAATATCCTCGACGATCAGAGGCTTTCCCGATTGGGCCACAAAACCCGAAATCGAACTTCCCAGCGGCATCCTGGTATTGGACACGATTTCCTCCGAAAGGCCGCAGGCCGCCCCGATATACAGCTCGTTTTTTTCCGGATCGAGCACCATCACCGATCCGATTTTTGCCCCGATAACGTCTATCGCGAGTGAAAGTATATATGCCAGCGCTTCCCTGAACTCGATGGTGGAGGCAAGAATGCTGCTGGCATGATAAAGAGCATCGATCTGGGACAGCCGCTTGTTCAACTGACTATTGGCCCGGGCGAGTTCATCAAAAAGCCTGCTCCTTTCGAGAGTCGCAGCCCGCTTCTCGAGCGATCTGGTGACGGCCAGCTTCAACTCTTCATATTCAACAGGTTTGGTCAGGTAGCCGAATGCGCCATGGTCCACCGCCGCCTTGGCGGTATCGAGAGAAGCGTACCCGGTCATCAAGATTACCTCGAGGTTGGGATCTTTTTCATGAGCCAGCTTCAACAGGTCGATCCCCGACAATCTCGGCATTTTGATATCCGCGATTATCAGGTCAAACCTATCGTTTTCGAGATATCCGGCAGCCTCTTTCGAATCGGTCGTGGCGGTAACACTGAACCCATCGATTTCCAACAAGGTGCGCAGACTGTCGCACATTCCCTTTTCATCGTCCACAAGCAGGATTTTCGACATTTTATCGGTCATTGTTCTTGGCCGGCAAGGTTATCGTAAATGTGGCTCCGCCGCGGTCGTTGTTGCAGGCGGAGATGGTCCCTTTGTGCCACTGGATTATGCCGTAACAGACGGCCAGGCCGAGACCGGTTCCCTGTTCTCCTTTGGTGGTGAAAAACGGTTCGAATATTCTATTCAACAGATCCTCCGGGATTCCCGGTCCGTCATCACTGATT
>CAZHVC010000137.1:0-5550 GCA_964535765.1 uncultured Ignavibacteria bacterium
GAGAACGGCTTTAGGGATCAATTTCCAAAGGCGAGGCGAACATTCCGCAGTTAACGCCGAACTGGCGGAGATCGAGGGCAGCTTTGGTTTTTACGGCGACATCAATTTTACATTTCCCGGTTTTGCCATTAAAACTACTGCCTGGGGTTATGACGCAGATTTCAAAAATTACAATTGTTCCGGCCAGGCCAACGACGATTACCGGTCTTTTTATCCGGCGGCGCAGAAAATCGGTTTTCGCTCGGCTCAAGCGGGCGAATCGGGGTTCGGAATCGGGGGTGGAACGAAAAAGGCGAAAATAGAAATGCAGTCATGGTGGCCGGCGCCGTCAAAAAAATATCATTTGCTGGTGAGGGGGATTTTGACGAACTCCTTTATCGAAAATCTTGTAAGCGTAACTTCTTTCAATTTCTCGACGATTCGTTCCGGCCTGAGATTCTGGTTGAAAAACCGGCTCGAGTTCGACGGAATTCCGATTCTACGCTGCCTTGGGTTTAGAGGGTATTTTCTGGAAGGCAGCGGAATCGACAACCGAAAGAGCTATTTCGTTGCTGAGACGGCGATAGGGGAACTGGGACGGCGCCGGCTGTTTTTCAGAAATAGAAATTTCCTGGACGGAAGCAGTGATCTGCTTCTGTGTTGTGATATCTACCTCTGGAGCGATTTTTATTTCGGTGCTGAATTCGATTTCGGAAGGGAATTTCTGGGAAATGCGCAAGTTGAAGGATATTTTTGACATGTCCACAAATCGGCCGGTGATTCAATTGCGGCTTTACAACGGTCGATAGATGAGTTATAATTATTTATTATTTTAGGAATTTGACGGCGGATTGGAACCGTTATCCATAGTTCAGGTTTGATATGAATGTGACCGAGGAATTCGAAAGGGCCGAAGAGCTGCAGCTTGCCCCCTATGCCATGAAATCCAGCCGCAGCCGAGGGCGAAAATACCAGGAGCCCAAGCATCCGTATCGAACCGATTTCCAGCGTGATCGTGAACGCATTATTCATTCCACTTCGTTCAGACGTCTCGAATATAAGACTCAGGTGTTCGTAAACCACGAGGGCGATCATTATCGAACGCGGCTTACGCATACGATCGAGGTGGCTCAAATTGCCAGGGGAATCGCCCGGGCGTTGCGCCTGAATGAAGATCTGGCGGAGGCTATAGCGCTGGCGCACGATCTTGGCCATACTCCGTTCGGCCACTCGGGGGAGGCCACTCTCAATCGCCTTATGCGGCTTCACGGCGGGTTCGAACACAATCGGCAGGGTTTAAGGGTTGTCGAGATTTTGGAAAAACGCTACCCCGATTTCCCGGGACTAAATTTGACGTTTGAAGTCAGGGAGGGGATACTCAAACATGAAACGCTGTTTGACAATCCCGACTATTACGGGGAATTGTTTCCCTCGGAAAGGGCGACGCTCGAATGCCAGGTGGTGAATCTCGCCGATGAAATCGCCTATACCTGTCACGATGTCGATGACGGATTAAGCTCAGGGCTGCTATCGGTAGAAGATCTGATGGACGTGGAATTATGGCGGGAGCTGCACGAGCGGCAAGCCCCGGATCGACAAGGATTGACCGGATCATTATATCGCTATCAGATGGTGAGAGCGTTGGTTAATGAGATGATCACCGATGCCGTAATGGCCAGCCGGCAGGCGCTCGAAAGGGTGCGACCCGAATCGCCGGAGGATATCCGAAGACTTTCCGGAAATCTGATTTGCCGTTCGGAAGCCGTTCTGAACAAAGAAGCAAGACTCAAGCAATATTTGTTCGACAATATGTATCGTCATTACCGGCTGGTGCGGATGGCAGAAAAGGCGGAAAGAATAATCAGCACGCTCTTCGAGGCTTATGTGGATAATCCGAACCAATTGCCTCCTCAATTCAAAGCCCGCACCAAGGAGGAGGACGTGCACGTGGTGGTGGCCGACTATATCGCCGGTATGACCGATCGCTATGCCAGCCAGGAATACAAAAAACTCACCGATCCATTCGAACTGGTATGAATTCAGCCGACCGCCGATCGATTAACGAAATTGAGCGAAGATCGCCCGGGGGAGGTTTGATCTCCGATTCCCGATTGGTCCAGGCCCGCCGATTCGCCGGGGAAATCCTCCCTCAGGTTTCCAGAACTTTCGACCTGGCGATAAAATTCCTGCCGCGAAAGCTGAGCCGCCCCGTCGGGCTGGCCTATCTTCTCTGCCGCATAGCCGATTCGTTCGAAGACTCGACACAACTGCCGCCGGAAATACGATCGTCGCTTCTGGAAAAATACTCCCGTCTGTTGAAAGTCTCGGGCGATTACGACCAGGAATTGCTGGCGGAATTGCAAAATGCGTTTGCCTCAACCGGGCATGAGACTGCCGCCGCTCAATCGGATAATCCGGCGAACTTGAGGCTCGTCAAAAATCTGGACAAGGTACTGGTGGTGGTTGACAGCCTGCCGCCCGAATTCAAAAAACGGATATATCCTCGGGTTCAGGAGATGGCGACGGGGATGGCTCAATACACGCTGATGGTGTCCGCCCGGCCGTCCCAGGTAAGTTTCCTGAAAGACGAAGAAGATTGGGACCGCTATTGCTATTACGTGGCCGGCACGGTTGGACACATGCTCACCGATATTTTCTGCGATTACGCCGGATTCGGCCGCGATATGAGGCGGCGATTGCATGCTTTGGGGCGCTCGTTCGGACTGGGGTTGCAGAAAGTAAATATTTTGAAAGACGCCGTTATCGATAGCGGCAGAGGGATCTGCTTTCTGCCGAAAACCATTGTCGACCGATATGGCGTCATGTTCGGCGGCGACCGAGCTGATTCCGTCCGCGGAGATCTTGCCGGTCTGGTCAGAAAGGTTATCGAAATCTGCCGCAGCCATTTTGAGGACGCCATCGAATATATCCGGATGATTCCGATAAAACATCTCGGTTTGAGAATGTTCTTGATCGTTCCGGTGATGCTGGCGGCGGCCACTCTCAGGCTTTTTAACGAATATCCCGGCAGACTGCTGGAACGCGGCGATCTGAAATTGAGCCGAACCCAAGTTCTCGGCATTGTCCGGAGATCCGCTTTTTGCAGATATTCGAATCATATGCTAAGACTGGCTTTCAATCGAACGTACCCCGGCTGACACTTCGCCGAAATCGTCGGTCATCTTAAAGGGGATCGCCCCAGTCATCCCACAACGGCCTTCCTATTGAATACGATCATACCTGGTCCTCGTTCTGGTTTATGAATGCTATTGCACAATATTGGATTGCCTGGTTCCGGGAGTCTCCGCCGCCGGATGAACAACCCCGCCGTCAGGCCATGTCGAAAATTAAAAAGCGGCGCATAACTTGTTAATATATTACAAGATATGAATTGCGGCCTGGGCCGATCGCAAGTCCTTTAAAGACTGTTAGATCAGCTGCCCGGTTGAGTCCTTTGAGGTATGCCTTTTGCATATCAAAACGGCAGATAAGCCAAACATTCGGAGGCCGCCATGAAATGTTATTTTCAAGGTTTCGCCCGTGAAGACGATCAGGATTCGATGTTCAACGGTTTCGTTAGTTTCTATATCCCGGAACTCGGCATCAGATTCAAAGGACAGTATAAAGGGATGCAGGATGAATGTGAATATGCCAGCCTGCTTGCCCTTCTTGAATTCATAGAACTTAACAGCCATCTTTTCAAAGACAGGCGGGTTGAAATACTCGGCAATAATTTCGCGGTGGTCAGCCAAGTCAATGACCAAAGCATACCTACCCGCAGGCTTGAGCCGTTCTGTAATATGGTTCGCGATTACCGGCAGAAGATCGCCTTTACCTTGAGCTGGATACCATCGGAGGAAAACCTTGCTCCCGATAATCTCAACCCTTAGCCTGATCGAAAATGGACTTTGGCGACAACACGATTCCCTCGCCCGGATTCCAGCGGCCACAAAGAATTCCGCAAACGGCTTTGATTATTGAACTCAGCTTACTATATTATGGTTGGCTTTCAGACAATTGAAAGGGGGAACTTCGGGCAATGGCTTGTCTGTTGATATTTTGAGAAGGAGAAACGATGTTGGTCAGGCTAATTATCATGGTATGCGCCGCATTGGTTTCGATCGCCAATTCGACCGAGTTGTCGGAGAATCCGATGCTGGCCAAGGTGTCTATTTCCGCCAAAGAGGATATCGAGAAATTAATGTCTTTGAGCCTCGATATTCCACTCATCGATGCGGAGGGCGCCGAAGTGGTGGCCTATCCCGAGGATATCCAGGCTATAGAGCGGCTGGGTTTGAAATATCGGGTTATTCATCAAGACCTCTGCCGTTTTTACCAAAGCCGTTATCCGGTGGGAACCACGATGGGCGGTTTTCACACTTTTCCGGAAGTGCTGGCTTTCATGGATTCGCTCAGGCAGCTGTATCCTGCTATAGTCTCGGCGCGCGATTCGGTCGGCTATACCTGGCAAGGAAGAGCACTGTGGGTTTTCAAGATATCCGATAACGTCGATTTAGACGAGCCGGAGCCGGAGATTTTTTTCAACGCGTTGATCCATGCCCGGGAGCCGCAGGGGATGCAGTGGCAGATCAACTATGCCCGGTGGCTGTGTCAGAATTATGGCACCGACCCGGTGGCGACCGAGCTGGTGGACGGCCGGGAAATATATTTCATGCCGGTGGTCAATCCCGATGGCTATGAATACAATCGGCAGACCAATCCAAGCGGCGGCGGCCTCTGGCGGAAAAACAGACGGAGCTCCCCCGGGGCGGTCGATCTTAATCGTAATTGGGGTTATAGATGGGGATACGATAATGTCGGATCGTCGCCGGAACCGAGCTCTGAAACCTATCGAGGACCATCGGCCTTTTCGGAACCGGAAACTCAATGTTTGCGGCAGTTTATCGATTCCCGCAACTTTTCCATCATTCTCAACGCCCACACCTATGGGGATTATTTCCTTTATCCGTGGGGATTTGCCGATTCGCTGACGCCTGATCATGATGTGTTTGCGGCGACGGCCGATTCGATTCGAGTGCTTTTGCCCGATTATGCGGCTGGAACACCCTGGCAATTGCTTTATAACACCAACGGCGAGGCCAACGATTGGCAGTATGGCGAACAAACGGAAAAACCGCTGATTTTCGGCATGGCCACCGAAACGGGAAACCAATACGACGGTTTCTGGCCGACGCCGTCGCGGATACCGGAACTCAACGCCCAACTTTTGCCGGCGGCAATCTTTCTCACTCAGCTGGCGGCGAACCCCCGTTCGATAGCCGCCCCGAAAGCGCCGCTGTTGCACGCAAGAGATACTATATATACCGATACTTTCACCATTACCTGGACGCATGTCGATTCGGCCAATCCAGCCGTGGCCTATGAGCTTGTGGAAAAGTCGGGGTATCAACGAACGATCGACAGCCTGGAAAACGGGGGGGGCAACTGGCGGATGGATAACTTCTCGGTTTCCACTGCCCGCTATCGATCCCCCTCGCACAGCCTTTATTCAGGAGACGAAAATAATTACCGGGCCAGGGCCTATTTGATCCCCAGCCTGTTTGTTCAACC
>CAZHVC010000138.1:0-5543 GCA_964535765.1 uncultured Ignavibacteria bacterium
ATGCTCGATGAGGCGTAAGTCAAACCGTAAGAGAGCCCTTCGAACTGGTTGAACGGGGCTTTGCGGGAAATAAACGATAGATGATTCGAAAACTCGCGCCTGTCCGATGACAGGCGTTTTTTATCACCCGTAAACCTCCATTTTACCGGATTGACCAATGATGGAGTTGATCACCCGCTGCAAAAATCCGGCTAACGCGGATGCCTCGGCCGCATAATGGGGCGAAAATCGGAAACATTCAGATTAAGTGGGCGGGAAGATATCTATGGAGTCCGGGCGCCGAAAGGGAAGGCTGGCAACTCCAATTCAGGTCATCTGCATTCTGTTTCGAGATAAGACGCAGGTTCAGACGTTCGGCATCGCCCATTACATTTTTTCACTCCTGCGGCGGCAACAGCGGGCAATAGCTCAAATCGGTTGCGCCCTTGAAATACTGCACCAGACGAGTGATATCGGAACCTCGAAATTCGCAATTACCGTTGACATCGCCGGCGACGTAAAAGAAACTTATCGTCGAATCCAGAAAGCAACTATCGGGAGGATGATCACCTATCCCCTTGAAATACCTTACGCCAAAGGTGACGTCAGCTCCTAACAAAGCGCCGTCGCCGTTGATATCACCCGGCAAATAACGGCAGAAAAGGCCCTGCTGAAATCTTGCCACTTTCAGCGTAGGGTCGCCCTGCAGGCACATGCCGTAAAACCAGGCCCGACTATCGCTGCCCGCACAGGTCTCCATATTTTGCTGCGCCCAGCTTAAAAAAGCCTCGCCGTAAGCGGCGCCGAGCGAAAGCGGATAATAGAAGTCATCGAAGCAGAGCATCGAACCTGTCTTGGTGCTGCCGATAGACAAAAGCCCGTACTCGCTTTCGAAAATATACCAGCCGCCCATATTGTTGAGTTCGACATATCGGGCGTTGGAACAAGCAAATAAGTTGTAGGAATGCGCCTGCATCTTTTCCGTTTCTATCTCATAATTGTTGAACAGCTCATAATTACTGCCCACGGTGATATAATGCGCGAAAGCACTCGAATGAGAGCAGATTAAAACATGTTCATATCGGAAATCGGAAAGCTCCCGCACATGATTCACGTAGCAGGCCCGGGTGGTTGAATCAAGCGGGATCGCCGAATCGGAAAAAGGATAGGCGGCCGCCACGTCCCAATTCCATCCATAGATACGCCAATCGTCGTCGACGAATGAAAAGGCCAGATCATTCAAGCGCAGCCGGCCATGGCGGTAATCATGATTCTTGCGGAAATAATTTCTGATAGTATTCGTTTCGGTTGCTCCATGATAGGTCATTCTCGATGGCACCAGGCGGCCGATCCAGATATCGGCGGCCAAGCTGCCGGTATGGCTGTCGAAACGGCCGTCGAGATCGGCGTCGCCCCAGCTTCCGTCCAAATCCATGAAATACAAATCGCAGGGGAATTCGACATGGTTGCCGCCCCAGCCCGACGGCTCGGTCATTTCATACCAGGGGACGGCCAGATCGCCGATAAAAATCGCGCCGATTATATCGTAATACAGCCAGTCGTTTTGCAAAAGCGCGCGCAGCGAGGCAGGTGATTGGGTTTCCAGAGCGGTATATAAATTCACCTGATAACCTTCCAGCGCCAAATCGACCATATAGATGTTCAAGACCGATTCAATCTGCGGATATAAATGCTGATTGACGATGATATCGATCAAGCCCGTGGTTGTCGTCGTTCCCGACCGCAACAAGCTTATTCTGGCGTCTGTGGCAAAAGAACGGGAAGCGCAATACTCGTCGTAGGATATCGGCTTGGTTTCGGGATCGACCCAGCGGGTGACGGGGATACTTCGGGGATCGAAATTGCCTTGGGCGGAAAGCAAGGCTGCCGAGATCAGGATAACAGCAATGCTGAAAGCGATTCTGGCTCTATTTTTCATGACCTCCTCCGGGAGAACGTTCATCACCTATATAATATAGCTTGAATCGGCGATGAATGCCAGCCAAATGCTGAATAGGGACAAAAAAACCGCCTGCTGAAACTCTATAGGGCAAGGTGTCCGACAAGCACGATACTATTTGGTCAGCAGCATCCTTTTGCTGAATATCTGTCCGGCGGCATCGAGGCGACAGATATAGACGCCGCTGGCGACCGAGTTGCCTGTTCGCCCGGTGGCGATATCTGGTCACGGAACGGCCATATTGAGAACCGGCGATTTGCCAAGATTTTGCTTGCAATTATTTATTGTTGGTTTATTTTTTTAAGTTTAGCCGAAACCCTTTTGGGATTGGTTTAGCTATGTTTGAGCAGTTGACCGATAAATTAGGCTCTGTTTTCAAAAAGCTCACCGGCAGAGGTTTGCTGACGGAGCAGAATATCAAGGATGCCGCCCGGGAAATCCGGATGGCTTTGCTTGAGGCGGACGTCAACTATAAGATCGTCCGCCAGTTTATAGCCGATGTCGAGAGCCGGGCATTAGGGCAGGAGGTGATAAAGTCGATTCAGCCGGGCCAGGTCTTCGTCAAAATCGTTCATGACGAGATGACCAAGTTGCTCGGCGGCGGCCATTCGCCTTTGACGATCGCCCAAACTCCGCCGACAATCGTGATGCTCGTCGGGCTTCACGGCTCGGGAAAAACCACGCTTGCCGGCAAACTTGCCAGACATTTCCGTCAAAAGGGACGCTACCCTTTGCTGGTGGCGGCCGATATTTATCGGCCGGCGGCCAAGAAGCAGTTGGAAATTCTGGCTAAATCGATTGATATTCCCTTTTTCACGAGCGACAATACTGCTGTGGATATTTGCCTTGAAGCGGTAAAATTCGCCTATAGCAAGCTTTGCGATTTCGTCATCCTCGACACCGCCGGAAGGCTTCAGGTTGATGAAACACTGATGAACGAGCTTGCCGATATAAAGACCAGGGTAAAACCGACCGAGGTGATTTTCGTGGCCGATTCGATGACCGGTCAAGAGGCGGTCAACGTGGCCGCGAAATTCAACGAGAAAGTCGGCCTTACAGGGGTGGTATTGACCAAACTCGACGGCGACGCCCGCGGCGGAGCGGCGCTTTCGATCAAAGCCGCTTTGCAGGTTCCGATAAAATTCGTCGGGGTCGGCGAAAAGCTTGACGCACTCGAGGAATTTCATCCCGAAAGAATGGCCTCGAGGATTCTCGGCATGGGCGATATTGTATCGTTGGTCGAGAAGGCTCAACAGGCGGTCGATTTGGAGAAGGCCAGGAAACTCGAACAAAAGCTGCGCAAAGCCGAATTCACTTTCGAAGATTTCCTGGATCAACTGAAACAGGTGAGGAATATGGGCCCCCTCGAGTCGCTGCTGGAGATGATTCCGGGTTTAGGCGGGCAGCTTAAGGGCATGAAAATTGACGAGCGCGCCATGTCGCGGATTGAGGCGATCATAAATTCGATGACGCTCGAGGAAAGGCGGAATCCATCCGTCATCGACGGTTCGCGCCGAAAGCGGATCGCCCGAGGCAGCGGAACATCGGTGCAGGACGTCAACGCCCTGATGAAGCAGTTCACTCAGATGCAGAAGATGCTGAAGCAGTTTTCGAGGGCGGGCGCAAGAAGCTTTTTGAAAGGTTTTCCGATATAATTTACAGCCGAATCGTTCAGGAGGTAAAGTGCTGACAATCAGGTTAAGGAGAATGGGCGCCAAGAAAAGGCCATTTTACCGTTTCGTCGCTATCGATTCCAAGAAGGCCCGTGAGGGGAAATTCGTCGAGATGCTCGGATCTTACCAGCCGATTTATAAGCCGGCCAGGGTCGATCTGATGGAAGAAAAAATCTACCACTGGCTCGACTGCGGCGCGGAACTTTCGGATACGGTGGCCAGTATCTTCAAACAGGTCGGGCTTTTGAAAAAATATCAACTGATGAAAAAAGGCGAAGATGTTTCGGATATAAAATTGAGCGGAACACTTCAGGAAAAGCCCAAAAAGAAAAAGAAAAAAGTCGCAAAAGCCGAATAGCGATTACCAATCTGATTCCACCTACAGTCAAAGGAGGCTCACGTGAAAGAATTCATCGAGTACATCGCCAGGGCTCTGGTCGATCACCCGGATAACGTCGATGTATCCGAAGTTGAGGGTGAAAAAACCACCGTTTACGAATTGCGAGTGGCTGCCGAAGACCTCGGCAAGGTTATCGGCCGCAAAGGACAGACTGCCAAAGCCATCAGGACGCTGATCGCGGCGGTTTCGGCAAAAAAAGGCAAACGTGCCTTGCTGGAGATTCTCGAATAGTTTGTTCCTTGATAATAATACCTTGATCGCCCTGGGGCTTATCGTCAAGCCCCGGGGCCTGACAGGGGAAGTCCTCGTGATTCCCCATAAACCTTCCAGTCGGAGTTTCCGGCCCGGTCTGAATATCACCATAAGTCTCAATAACGAAGAAACCTCTTATTATATAGAAAAAAGCCATCCTGCAGGAAAGTACATGGGCCTGAAATTGCGCGGAATAAACGACCGCGAGGCAGCCGGAAAGCTCGTCGGTGGGCAAGTGTTTTGCGTTCTGGCTCAATTGGCTGCCAAAAACAAGGATGAATATTACATTTTCGAATTGATCGGCTTGAAACTTATCGATAAACACGGAGTCAATCTGGGTGTCGTAAAGGACTTCATTTCCTTGCCGGCAAACGATCTGCTTGTTGTCGAAAGCGGCGGTTCGGAGTTTTTCCTGCCGCTTATCAAGGAAATCGTGAGGGAGATTAATTTGAACGACGGCTTCGTCAAGATTGATTCGATCGACCGGATAAAGCCCGATGAGGATTGACGTCTTGACCATATTTCCGGAAATGATCACCGGAACTTTCCGTCATAGTCTGATCGGAAAGGCGATCGCCTCCGGGTTAATTAATATTCAGGCTCATGATATCCGGGTTTACGCAAACGACCGGCATCGAACGGTCGATGATATGCCGTACGGCGGCGGCCCCGGCATGGTGATGATGGTGGAGCCGCTTTACCGCGCCATAAAGGCGATCGATCCCGATAATCGGTCGCGCAAATTGATTATGGATGCTTCGGGCTGGCCGTTCTCTCAGAAAACCGCTAAGGAGCTGATGCTCGAAGATTGGTTGCTGATCATTTGCGGACATTACAAAGGAATCGACGAAAGGATAAAACAGCTGTTCGAGATGACCGAGATTTCGATAGGAGATTACGTGCTCAGCGGCGGTGAGATTCCGGCATTGGTTGTGATCGATGCCGTATGCCGGCTCGTTCCCGGAGTGATCAAAGAAGTTGACTCGGCGATGAGCGATTCATATTTTAATGGTTTGTTGGGCTGGCCGGAATATACGCGTCCGCGCGAATTTCAGGGCATCGCCGTTCCGGATATACTGATATCCGGAGACCACGAAAAGATCAGAAAATGGCGGCTTGGCCAATCGCTCGACAGAACAAGAAAAAGACGTCCGGATTTGTTGGCCGCCTGCCGGCAGGATTCGGAAATAAGCGAAATTCTCGATTCGGAGGATAAACATGTTGAAAATGATTGAACAAAAATATCTTGACTTGGCATTGGAAGGTGAGGTCTTAAGGT
>CAZHVC010000139.1:0-5516 GCA_964535765.1 uncultured Ignavibacteria bacterium
TATATCGGCGATGACGGCGCCGAACATCGGGGAGTTATGGTGCATCGGGCGCTGCTTGGTTCAATAGAAAGATTTTTCGGGGTCCTGCTCGAACATTACGGCGGCGATTTTCCGCTCTGGTTGGCGCCGGTGCAGGTCAAGGTGTTGCCGGTTGTCGATGAGGTCAATGAATACGCCGAGGAAATCGCCGGTGAACTCGCCCGCTGCGAAATCAGGGTGGAAGTTGACCGGCGTAATCAAAAAATAGGCTATAAAATCCGCGAGGCCGAAAACCTTAAAATCCCTTACATGCTTATTGTCGGCAAAAAGGAAGCCGCTGAGAAAAAGGTCTCCGTTAGGCGTCATAAAAAAGGCGATCTCGGGATGGTTGAGTTAACGGCCATTCAATCCGAAATAATCGATAAGGTTAAAAATAAATCATTGGATTAGGAGGAACGGATATAATCAAAGAACGCGAGAATCGGGTTAATTACAAAATCAGAGTTCCCGAAGTCAGGCTGATAGGGGACGACGGGACTCAGATCGGAATCGTCAGCACTCAGAAAGCGTTGGAAATCGCCCAGAGCAAAGGGCTTGATCTCGTGGAAGTCGCACCCGGAGTGAAACCCCCGGTGTGCAAAATAATGGATTTCGGAAAATTTTCTTACGAGCAGTCCAAAAAGGCAAAAATAGCCAAGAAAAAGCAGCATACGATTCATCTGAAGGAGATGCGTTTCAGGCCGAAAACCGAAGAACATGATTATCGGTTTAAACTCAAGCACATAATCGAATTTCTCAATCAGGGGAATAAGGTCAAGGTGATAGTCGTCTATCGAGGCCGGGAATTAGTCCATAGGGAACTGGGTGTGAAAATCCTCGATCGAATCGTGGCCGATCTTGCCGAGTACGGGCAGCCGGAATCAGAAGCCAAAATGGAAGGTAGAAATCTTTCTATCATTTTTCTTGCCAAGAAACCTCCCAAAAAATCGGATTAACAACGGCTTTAGCTGGTAAATGTTAAAATTCTGTTGATTATGGAATTACGGAAAACTATATTCGACTGTGCTGGAGTGATAAATGCCAAAGATAAAGACAAATAGGTCGGCCGCCAAGAGGTTCAAAAGAACCGGCACCGGCAAGATCAAAAGGTCGTTCTCGTTCACCGGTCATATTCTGACCAAAAAAAACAGGAAACGCAAAAGAAGACTGAGAAAATCAACAATTGTGGATTCTGCCGACATAAGACGTGTCAATCGCTTGATTCCATATGCTTGATTCCATATTGAGATTCGGTTTAGGGAGCTCTTATGCCACGTGCAACGAATAATGTGGCCGCCAAACGCCGCCACAAAAAATTCTTGAAAGCAGCCAAGGGGAATTACGGCGGCAGGCATAGACTATATCGCACCGCCCGGGAAACTGTCATGAGGGGTCTGTATTATTCCTATCGTGACCGCCGCAACAAAAAAAGAGAATTCCGCAGGCTGTGGATATTGAGAATCAACGCCGCCGTTCGGCTCTATGGCTTATCATATTCTCGATTTATCGATGGGCTGAAGAAACTCGGCGTTAGTCTGGATCGCAAGATTCTCGCCGATCTGGCGGTGCGCGACAATGACGGTTTCAGAAAAATCGTCGAGGCCGTGAAATCGGCTTAGGCGAAGGCAAGTAAATCGAAACCATATCCGACTGTCCCTGGGCTTTCCGTTTGGAAGCCCATCTTGTCATATGAGCGACATTATCGAAGATATCAGGGCACTCAAAGAATTCGCCTTCAAAGCGCTGGATAATATAAATGATAAGAAGACCCTTGAAGAAGTCAAAATTGAACTTCTCGGGCGCAAAAGCCGATTAAGCGAACTTTCCCGATCTCTGGGAAAAGCCCCGGCGGATATCCGGCCCAGCGCCGGCGCCGAATTGAACGAGCTCCGCCGGATCATCCAAGAAAAAATCGAATCGAAAGAAAAAATAATATCGGATTCAGCGAAGGCTGAAGATGCAATCGATTATACCCTGCCGGTTAGAACGGCGTTTCTGGGACACAAACACCCGCTTCTACAGACCGTCGATGAAATAGTGGCCATATTCAAGGGGATGGGTTTCGAGATCGCCGAAGGACCGGAAGTCGAAACCGAATACTACAATTTCGATGCTCTGAACACGCCCGCCGATCACCCCTCGCGCGATTTATCCGATACTTTTTTTCTTCCGAACGGCTTGCTTTTGAGAACGCATACTTCTCCGGTGCAGATCAGAACGATGGAGAAGCGCCGGCCGCCGGTGAGAATAATCGCGCCCGGTCGTTGCTATCGATCCGATTGGCCGGATGCATCACATTCTCCGGTTTTCTACCAATGCGAGGGTTTGTATGTCGATATCGGCGTGGGCATGGCCGATTTGAAGGGAGTCATCACCGCTTTTGCCCGGGCCCTGTTCGGCGGCGACATGAAAGTCCGTTTCAGACCTCATTTCTTTCCGTTTACCGAACCGTCAGTCGAATATGATTTTTTATGCGTGTTTTGCCGGGGAAAGGGATGCAGAATCTGTAAACATGCGGGATGGCTCGAAATCTCCGGAGCCGGTATGGTTGACCCGGAGGTGTTCAAAGCGGTCGGTTATGACAGCGAAGTTTATTCCGGATACGCATTCGGCATGGGAATCGATAGAATCACGATGCTGCGCTATCAAATCGATGATATCCGATTGCTCTACGAAAACGATATCAGATTCATAAAGCAGTTCTGATGAGAATAAGCTACAAATGGCTGCAAAGCCTGCTCGGATTTGATCACGAAAAACCGGAATATTCGGCCGATGCCATAGCCGAATTATTGACCATGTCCGGCTCGTCGGTAGAATCGATCGAGGTTAAAGGCCAAGAGATAAAGGGCGTCGTATCGGCGCGAATAATTAAGGCGAAACCGATCGACGGCGCCGAACACCTTATCGGCTGCACTGTCGATGCCGGAATGTATCGGGCCGAGGTCGTCTGCGGCGCGCCAAACGCCAGAGCCGATTTGAACGTTTTGTTTGCGCCTGCCGGTGCGGTGATCGCCGGCGGAAAACTAATCCAGAAAACATCGATCCGCGGCGTCGAATCCGAGGGGATGCTCCTGGCCGAAGATGAGCTTGGAATCTCCGAAAATCATGAAAGGATTATCGAATTGGCCGACGAGGTCAAGCCTGGAACCCCTCTCGAAAGAATCATCGATCTGACCGATACGATTTTTGACCTTGAAATCACGCCCAACCGTCCCGACTGCCTTTCTCATCTGGGTGTGGCCCGGGAACTGAAGGCTTTGACGGGCTTGCCGCTAAAATACCATTCAGCGAATCCTGTTGAACTGGATTCGCCGACGGCAAGTATGCTTGAACTGGAAATCGCCGATACCGACGGCTGTCCAAGATACACGGCGCGGATCGTCACCGACATAAAAGTCGGGCCGTCGCCGTTATGGCTTAAGTCGAAATTGCATTATCTCGGTATCAGACCGATAAACAACGTCGTGGATGTCACCAATTACGTAATGCTCGAAACCGGCCAGCCGTTGCATGCTTTCGATTACGAACGCATAGCCGGGCGGAAAATCGTCGTCCGAAGAGCCGAAAAAGACGAAAAAATGATCACTCTTGATGGTACCGAACGCCGTCTTCGCCCGGAGCATTTGTTGATCGCCGATGGAGAAAAACCGGTCGCATTGGCCGGAATTATGGGTGGGGCCGATTCGGAAGTAACCGACAAAACGAAAGTTATTTTGATAGAGTCAGCCTATTTCGATCCGGTCACGATTCGCCGGGGCGCCCGAGCGATCGGTCTTTCAACGGAATCATCGATGCGCTTTGAGCGAGGCATAGATATAGAGATGGCGCCGAAGGCTAATGATCGGGCCGCCGCGTTGATGCACGAGTTATGCGGCGGAAACGTTCTGGCTGGAATTATGGATATATACTCCAAGAGGTTCAAACCAGCCAAATTCAAATTCCGACCCGAAAGGGCAATTGCCGTGATAGGGGCGCAAATCGAGAAAGAAAAAATGAAAGAAATACTCGACGGGCTTGATATAAGCTATTCAAACGGCGGCCGGATGGAGATAACCCAGCCGTCGTTTCGACCGGATTTAACCCGCGAGATAGATGTTATCGAGGAAATCGCCCGCATCTACGGCCTTGATAAGATACCCCAATCGTATCGAGCCGGCGGCAGCCTGCTCAAACAGCCGCAAGCGAAACAGGAAAAGGTCGATTCGCTGAGGTCGTTTCTGGTCGGCCGCGGATTCATCGAGACTTTTCAGCTTACGCTGATCGACGGCAATCAAATTCAGAAAATTTTCCCCGAGCTGCCGATCGTAAGGATCAAGAATCCGCTTTCAGAGGAATTATCGGCTTTGCGCCCCGACCTTCTTTGTTCCATGATAAGAACGTTGCGCCATAATCTCAATCATGGGAATCGCGATTTGTCGCTGTTCGAAACCGGTAATGTTTTCTTGCCGAATGATAGCGGCGGTGTTTCCGAAACCAATAGGCTATGCCTGGGATTCAGCGGCCTGGCGCGGCCGCTGAGCTGGCACCACCAATTAAGCCAGTGCGATCTATTCACCGTCGTAGGTGAGCTGGAGCTTCTGGCCGGCCACCTTGATCTGGACCGTTTTGCCCTCCAACCTTACCCTTGCGCCTATTTTAATGATGAATATTCGTTCAGGATATGCTATAATAATGATATAACCGTAGGACGCTTGGGCAGGTTGGCGCCCGCTGTGGCCCGATATTTTGGCATCAAACAGGAATGCTTTATGGCCGAAATCGAGCTTGAGCGATTGCTGAGTCTGCCGGAATCGGCGAAATGCCATAAGGCGTTACCCAAATATCCGGGAACCGAACGCGATATCGCCATTGTGGTCGATTCCGCGGCGCAATGCGCCGTGATAATGGCGTTAATCGGCAAGACCGGCGGCGCTTTGGTCGAGGAAGTATTTCCTTTTGATCTTTACAAACGGGAGAATATCGGCCAAAACAAAAAAAGTATGGCATTCCGGATTAGATTCCGCAGCCTTGAACGCACCTTGACCGATGCCGAAGTCGATCAGGTCATGCAGGAAATCATTGCCGCTCTCAAACAAGAGGCCAAAGCTGAATTGAGGGCTTAAACAAGCCGAAAAAAGCGGGAATTTATGGATCGTACGATAGATCAGAACGACAATGCTCTTGATTCTTTGGAAGCGATGGTTCGGATCGCCACGGCCAAAATCACCGAGCTAAAGGAAACGAACAAAAGGCTCAAAGAGGAGGCAAACGAATTCAAGCGCTTGCTTGCCTTAAGCGAGAAGAAGGCCGAACGCTTGAATCAGGAGCTTGAAAGTCGTTTCAGCAAAGGTTATGATGATTGGCGCGCCAGGGAACGTCAAATCAAGGAAAAGATCATGATGTTGGCGGCGAAACTGGCGGCTTTTGAAAAGGTTTATTCAAAAGGCAGTTAACTTTTAATATAGATCACTCTGGGAGGATTTGAAAATCCCATGGACAGAAGCAGTGTAAGGGTG
>CAZHVC010000140.1:0-5505 GCA_964535765.1 uncultured Ignavibacteria bacterium
TATCGACGACATCCGGGAGCTTCGCGAAAACGTTCGCTACAGCCCGGCCGCTTCCCGCTATAAAATATACATAATCGATGAGGTCCACCGATTGACCGGAGAGGCATTCGACGCCCTGCTGAAAACGCTCGAGGAACCGCCGGCGCATGTGATTTTCATTTTTGCGACCACCGAACCGCAGGCGTTGCCGGCGACGATTTTATCACGAACTCAGAGATTCGATTTCAGAAGAATTCCGGTGTCGGCTTTGGCCGAATCGATCAGCGCCGTGGCCAGATCGGAGGGAGTCGAAATCGAACCGAGGGCGGCCATGATCGCCGCCCGCAAGGCGGACGGCTCGCTGCGCGACGCCCTTTCTCTACTCGATCAGTTGATAAATATCGGCTCGGGAACGATAACCGCCGAATTGATCGCCGACACCATGGGACTTATCAAGAGCGATTTGCTGATAGACTTGTTCGAAAAGATTTTCCAGCACGCCACCGCCGAGGTGATGGCCATATTCGACCGCTGCTATCGTGAGGGCGGCGATATTGATGAATTAGCCGGAGAGCTGACGGCTTTCTGCGGCAAGCTCCTGATGATAAAAAACGGAGTCGGCGATGCCGCCGCGCTCGATCTCGACCTCGCTGAACTGGACAAAATCGCCGCCATGATTTCCCCGATCGACTCGGCCGACTTGCTTGGACTGGCGGAAATAATGGCCGATTATCACGCCGATCGGAAATCGGGCCTCGAGCCGCTGATTGCTATGGAAATAGCCCTTACACGGATGGCCAATCTGGATCGGGCCGTGAATATCGAGGAACTGCTCGGTCGATCGAGACAATCACCATCGGCGGGCCGGCCAAGACCGATCTTGCCGACGGGCGGTTCGGCTGTTTTGGCCGACAGGGTATCTCCGGGCAAGCCGGGGATATCGCCTGCGCCGGAAAGAAGCGATATGCATGCCGGCGGCGAAAGCGATCGGAAAAACGAGAATTATCCGCACGATCCGCCCCAAAGGGCCTTAAGCGATATAGCGGCCTGGTGGCCGGATTTTCTATTGTATCTGAAATCGAAAAGCCGGGCGGTTTGGAGCAATATCATTCATGCGAAACCGGCGATCAGCGATGGGAATTCACTGAGTTTGGCGTTTTCCAACAATCACGAGTTCTATCTCAAATTCATGGATCGGGAAAACCGGAATTTCCTGCATGAAAGGTTGAAGGAATTCTGCGGTGAAAGTTACAGTATCGAATATATAAGAGCCGAGGCAGCGATAAGCCCCGAAGACTATGGTGCGCATTATGGAGAGGCACCGCCGGAACAGACGCCCGCTGCCGGTATGAAAAGACAAACAAAAGGTGGTGGGTCAGTGCCGCGCTGGCGCGGCAGTAAAGAACAATTCGCGAAAGAATTTTTGGATCGCAATCCCCTGCTGAAGAAACTTCACGATCTTATCGGGGGAGAAGATATGGCTTTCAAAGGAAATTTGGCATGAATCAGGAAATAATGATCAGCATGATCAAAGGAGCTGTTATGGCAAAGGGCCTGGGCGATTTGATGAAGCAAATGCAGAAGATGCAGGCCGGAATCGAAAAGATGCAGGAGGAACTGGCTCGAAAGACCGTTGAAGGGACGGCCGGCGGCGGGATGGTGAGAGTTATCGCCAACGGTCGTCAGGAAATAATCGAAATCAAGATCGACCCCGAAGTGGTGAATCCAAACGAGGTCGAAATGCTTGAGGAATTGATCCTGGCGGCGGTCAATCAGGCGCGCGAGAATGCGGAAAAGCTGCAGCAGGAAAGCATGTCGGGGCTTACCGCTGGTTTGCCCCCGATTCCCGGACTGAAATTTTAGCCGATTTGGCGGGTATGGACGGGGCGTTAGAAGAACTTATAAAAAACCTGACTCTTCTGCCCGGGATCGGACGCAAAAGCGCCGCACGTATCGCCTTCTTTCTGCTGAAAATACCGCGGGAAAAGGTGGAGGAATTCGCCGGGGTGATCGTCAAGGCCAGACGGAATCTACACCCCTGCAGCATCTGTGCCAATTTAGCCGAAACGGAAATCTGCTCTATCTGCAGCGACCCCCGGCGCGATAAGTCGATTATCTGCGTGGTCGAGGAAGTGTCGGATTTGCTGGCAATCGAAAGCGCCGGCGGTTTTGCCGGCACCTATCATGTGCTGGGTGGGGCGCTTTCGCCGCTGGACGGTATCGGACCTGACGATATCAACCTCGCTCAATTGAAAAAACGTGTGGGGCAAGGGGTGCAGGAAATCATAATCGCCACCAATCCCAATACCGAGGGGGAAGCGACCGCCGCCTATTTGATAGATCAACTGAAAACGCCCAAGCTCAAGATCACCCGAATCGCCCGCGGCATCCCCATGGGCGGCTTTTTGGAGTATTCGGATAAAAGCACGCTGGCCAAGGCGATAGAGAACAGGATGGAAGTGAAGTAATCGAGCCGGACTAATAGAATAGCGATCGTCCGCAAAACCTGCCGTTGCAGTCCGCCGCGAACCAATCGTTATGCCGATCGGCTAAAATCGCGGCTACGCTCAGACGATTTTTTTCAAGGCTCGATCCAGGTCGCCGATCAGATCGTCGGCATCTTCAATCCCTACCGATAGACGAATCAGATTATCCGTGATTCCTGTTTTTCGGCAGATTTCCTCCGGCACTTCCGAGTGGGTCATTCTCCGGGGATGCGATATCAGCGATTCCGTTCCGCCGAGGCTGACTGCCAGCCGGCATATCTCCACGTTGTTGAGCACCATAAAGGCTTCTTTCTTGCCGCCCTTGATATAGAATGAGATCAAAGAACCGTTTCCCCGACATTGCTTTTTGAATATGGCGTACTGCGGGTCATTCGGTTTGAGCAGTCCCGGGTAAACGACTTTTTCCACCGAGGGATGTCCCACCAGGAATTCGGCGATTTTTTGGGCGTTGGCGGCGGCCTTATGCATCCGGATTTCGATCGTTTCGAGGGAGCGGGCCATCAACCAGCAGCAGAATGGATCGGTTACAGCGCCGATCACCGAGCGAAACGCTTTTATTTTCTGTATCGTCGGTTTTTTCCCCAGGACGAAACCTCCGATCAGATCGGAATGGCCGCCGATGAATTTGGTCGCCGAATAAATGCTCAGATCGATCCCATGCCCGAAGAAACTCTGGAAGACCGGCCCCATGAAAGTGTTGTCAACGGCCGTGAGGATCTTTCTTTCCGGTGTCGAATACTCTTCGGCGAGCGCGATTATTTGTTGAACGTCGGTGTGGACCATGGTCGGATTGCTGGGCGTTTCGATGAAAATCAAAGCCACCGCCTTTTTTTGGCTATCGAGCACCTTTCGATAATCGCTGATGTCCTGAGTTAAAACCGGAATGGCTTTGATATCAAATCTGGGCAAGATGTCTTCGAAAAGATGTTCCGTGCCGCCGTATACCGGCGCCGAGTACAGAATCACGTCGCCGGGCGAAAGCAGGGCCAACACGGTCGTCGATATGGCCGACATCCCCGATGGCAACACGGCGGCGTCTTCCGCGCCCGGTTCCATAACCACCATCTTGTCCTCGACGATTTCCATGTTGGGATTGTTCATGCGGGAATAAATCAAACCCGGAATCTCGCCGTCATGCCTTTCGTCCGGGTGGGCGAACAGTCGGAAAAACCGCTCGCCGTCCTCGGCGGTTTTGAACAGGAAGGTTGAGGTTGCATATATGGGCATTTTCGCCGCCATTTCCGAAAACACCGGATCATAGCCGGCCGAAATCACCCGTGTCGCCGGTTTGCAATCGGGCAGCGGGCTTTTCCACCATTCGGGCTTGGTATCGCCTTTCATAATCAACTCCGTTCAAATTGTCATGATTATCCGTTATCGGCCAATCGCCTCTTGAATATTCCAGAGCTCATAATCGAGCTGATGGGTAGAGAAGAAAACATCAACAAGACCAAGATCATCACTATCCGGAATCTCGGCACCATCACCAAAGGAATGTAAAATAAGAATGGCAACAAAGGCGCAATAATAAAAATACAATCGAATGTCTTATTCTTTCCGGCGAGAATACCACCCCAGATTCCGAATATGACGACGAAAAGGTAACCGCCCAGATAAGCGAAATTTCGCGTCAGGGGATGGGTCGGATCGTAGGTGAAAAAATACAAGGCTCTCTTTAACACCAGAGACAAATACCTCCGAGGATTTTCCTTTATGAATCGAATCGCTTCGTTTCGGAAAAACAAGTCGAGTTTCACCTCGTTGTCGGGATAGTTCTTTTGAAGATATTCTTTATATTCCGATGGTAACTCGGCTTCACTGGTCTGGTATGGATTGAGATACTCGGTCCCTTTCGACCAGGGATGGTTTCCCCGCCAGAGATTGTAACCCAAATTGGAGCCCAGAACGATCGGCGTCCGCATGACGATCATGTTTCTTATGCTCCAGGGACTTATCGCCACGATAAACCCCGACAAAATCAGCATGCTCGACTGAAGCGACGCCCGGGATAAACGATTCTTGAGCAACAGGCAGATAAGACAAGCCGCCAGCAACAGCGTCCCGGTTGTTTTTATCAACGTGATGATTCCCAGATACAGGCCGAATAGAAAAAACCGTCGCCAACCGTTCCCGCTCGGATTAGCGACAAACGATCGATACAACCATATCCCCAACAATATGCTTGGGATAAATAAAGGCTCGGAGATCATCTTGGTGGGAGAGACGGCAATTTCGGGGAAAAATGCGTATAAGGCCGCCGCCCATATACCGGTTTTTTCGTTTTTCAGTTGTTTGCCGAGGCCGAATGCGGGAAAGACTCCAAGCGAATTCAATATCGCCTGGCCGATGTAGATCCAACGTGAGGGGTCGTCGAAAAGATATATGAAAATGACCAGAAAATAAGTGTAAATAGGAGGCAGCAGGGCGGTCGGTTGAACTTTAAGGATACCGTCCCAATCCCAGGAATAACCCAGTCCGTTGACGATATTTTCGGCGATTGCGTAATTCTCGAAATGCGGTCCCCTGTTCCAAGCCGTGGCCAATATAATCAGCAGCCGGAAAAAGAAAGCAGCCGCAAATATCAGCCACAGTCTGCTCCGCATCGAATTTTTCAAAAGCGCTTTCACTTCACAATTCCGCGTTCACAACAATGTGGACGAAAAGATTTTCGATTTTCCTGCCCGTGACATTATCGGGATTGGCCACGCCGCGCATTCCGACCCTTCCGGCAACGGCCAAATCGCCGAAAACCTGCCTCAAGTCGAGCCAGGCACCGGTCGATTTCTCCACGACACCGGATGGGAATTTCGGCGTTTTGTCGCCCCCCTCGACTTCATACGGCAGGTCGAGCGTTCCCTGCCCCTTGCGGACTAAATCGAAAGCAAGCCGCAACAGCGACGAGGACCCAGCGATCCAGGTCAATTGACAGAACAGCTCGTCGGCATCGGGACCCAACCAAAACCCCAACGGCCGTCCGGCATGGCTCCAGGCGTTCACTCTCGATACGTGGGTGTATGTC
>CAZHVC010000141.1:0-5494 GCA_964535765.1 uncultured Ignavibacteria bacterium
GCCATAGTGTCCAGAAAATTGCAGGCGTCGTCGTACCAATTCCAGCGGGCGTTGGGGCCGCTGTACGGCGTCAAATCGGTGTTTCCGATAGTCGGTTCATACCAAAACCCCGCCCAGATATTGTAAATCGAGTCGGCGGCGCTGGCGCTTGCATTGGTGATATCGAAACGTAGAATCACGAAAGCATCGGCGAACGGCATGCTCCAGGCGTAAGTTTCCTGATGGACTATTATTTTGAACGGCTCGTGGAGAATTATGGTGTCTCCCGTCTGCGGTACCGAACGGTTGGAATCGGTATATTCGCAGATGAAGTCTTGATGGCTTATCGCGGTCGGATCGTAGTAGCGGGAGTTTATCAGGGACGACTTTTCGATTATCACCTTGATGTCGTTGGGTTCGTCCCTGTTGGTGAACTCGTATCCCTCCAGGACCCCGCTGCCGGGATAGCGGTCGATAGCGCCGGTCGAAACTTTCCGCAGGCCGTTCTGTTCGCCGCCGAACCAGAGACCGCCGTACCATATATGTTCGACATGCGATCCATAAGGATATTCGCACGACGGCTGTCCTTCGGTCGAAAAACCTGTCCCGAAAACGCCGTAATTGGTCACGGTCAACGATATGTTGCCGACCGTGGTGTAGTGGGTGTTGTCATCTATAGCATACACTGCGACAGCGCCGCCGATAAGATAAAAAGACAGCCCCAGAACCGCCCCCAAACGATAAATATATCCCCTGGCTCGGCCTATCATATTCCTGCTACCACTGAGAATAAGTTAAGGGATATTCACCAATAAGCAAGCGATTTTGTTATAGGAAACCGTTAGGCGATACCGTTGTTCAGTTTTTGATCAGGCGGCTCTCCAGACAACGGCCGATCGGCGGCTGTGGATTGGTGGCGAGACTTCTTTCAAGCTTCAAAAAGAGATAATCCGCGGTTATCTCAGCAGCGTCATTTTGCCTATCGATGATGCAATTTCGCCGGACAGCCGGTAAAAGTATATCCCCGACGGCCGATCGGCGGCATTCCAGACAAAAGAGTGTTTGCCGCTTTCGGCTACGCCATCGAACAGGACTGCTATGCTGCGGCCGGTTATATCGCAAATCTCGAGCCTCAAGCGGCTGCTTTTTTCAAGCTGTAATTCGATAACTGTTTTTGAGTTGAATGGATTTGGGTAATTGGCCATAACGGCGAATTCACGCGGCACCTCGGCGGCTTCCTCGATTCCGGTCGTTATCTCATTGGCAATCAATGTAATCAGCGTATCCGCCCCGTTTGACAACGAGCCCTGCAAGCCGGCCAGATACAGCCGAACTTGACCGGTCCCGGCGGCCGGAGCCGTCCAGAGGAAGGTGCCGCTGGTGCGGTTAGGACTTGACCAGTGAACGCCGTTTGTCTCATTGGCATGATTGTAGGTCGCAGTTCCCGTGCCGGCGCTGATCAGGCCGGCGTTTGTCGAACCGTTGCCGACCCTTACCGAGGCATTGAACTGGTTGATTGACTGGCCGGTTGTTCGCGCCACGGTTATCGTATATTGCTGTTCGGGAAGATAATTTTCCGGAAAACCGGTCACGGTTATGGAGGGGGCGAAATCTCTCGTATGATGGCAGGATATGCTGCAGGTTCCTCGCGATCCCGGAGCGCCGGAATAGCCTATGTAATTTGGTCTTGAGGCGGCGGTCAACACCAATGCCACCGCAAAAAAGAGCGTCGTTGTGGGAATAATCAAGGTTCTCATAATCAGACTCCGGACAAAGGTTATAATTTCATTTATCTAAGACTAATAAACAGAATCCGCTTAGCTTCTGTTCCATCGATTGGGGCCGGTGGTATCGGCAGCAGCCGAACCGGATTTAGCGGCTTGCTAAAATTCAGCAAAATGATTATTATAAAATTAGTCGATTCCGGCGCGCAGGGACCATGTCCCGGTTTCTTTTTGTCTGCTGTATAATTGCCGGGGTTGATTTTTGCGGTCGTAACCGCCGCTGACCGGACATGGGAGGTGGTAAAATGAAAATACGCGAATTCATGGAAAACAATTTCAAGCATTTTAACGCTGCCGTCGTAGTCGAAGCCGCCCAGGCCTGGGTGAATCTTCTGGAAAAAGGCGGCAAGATGTTTTTGGCGATGGCCGGGGCGATGTCGACCGGGGAGCTGGGAATATCATTGGCCGAAATGATCCGCCGGAACAAGATCCAGGCTATCTGCACGACCGGCGCCAATCTCGAGGAGGACATTTTCAATCTGGTGGCGCACAATCATTACCTCCGTCTGCCAAACTATCGCAACCTCTCCGACGCCGAAGAGAAAGAGCTTTACAACCGCGGCCTTAATCGGGTCACCGATACCTGTATCCCCGAAGAAGAGGCTCTGCGGCGGATCGAAAACCATATGCTTTCGTTGTGGCAAAAGGCCGATCAAGAAGGAAAGCGATACTTCCCCTACGAATACTTCTATCAACTGCTGCGTAGCGGAGCCCTGAAACAATACTATGAGATCCCACCGGAAAACTGCTGGGTTCTGGCTGCCTGCGAAAAAGATATGCCGATATGGACGCCGGGCTGGGAAGACTCGACGATGGGGAATATTTTCGTTTCCAATGTCATCAAAAAGAAAATAGGGGATTTCAATATCGTCCGAAGCGGGCTCGAGCAGATGCAGTTGCTGGTGGATTGGTATATCGAAAACTCGCGGGATGTCCCTATCGGCTTTTTCCAGATCGGCGGCGGGATCGCCGGCGATTTTCCGATTTGCGTCGTGCCGCTGATAAGCCAGGATCTGCGCCGGGAGTGTCGGTTCTGGGGTTATTTCTGTCAGATATCCGACAGCACAACATCTTATGGTTCTTACAGCGGCGCCGTGCCCAACGAGAAAATAACCTGGGGCAAACTGGACAGCGAAACGCCCCGTTTCATCATCGAATCCGACGCAACAATTGTAGCCCCTCTGATTTTTAGTTATGTGCTTGACTATTAGGGATTGTCGGTTCGAGTTTTGGCATGTTATATCTCCTTGGGCAACGGACGAATTAGGGGAAACGGTGCCTGCCGGCTGTTCGGCTGATGGGGCAAAACCGGAGTTCCGGGCCTCATGAGGTCGGAATGTTGGTCAAGTCAGAAATAGAGCAACCTGTCGCTTGAGCGAATTGTCATTTCGACGCCTGACCGCCTTAAATCGGCCGCCACATCCCTTGCCGACCATCGTTTCCGCGGTATTCAAGACAAAAATAGTAGATACTTGTTTTATATTGAAATTATGCCTGCTGGGCCGTCTGTTTGACCAGATAAACAAAGCCGCTTATTTTTTCGAGCGTCTTTGCGTAACATTCGAACAAGAATTTTTCCAGCGGCGAAAAGTCGGACAGGGTCGATTTCTCGATGGCTTTGAAATACTCCTCGCGACGCTCGAAGGGAATAGTATTGTAGGGCATTCCGGCGTAAAGGAGAATATAATTGCCCACCGCCCGCGCAATTCGGCCGTTGCCGTCCTGAAACGGGTATGTCCAAGCCAGCCGAAAGTGTGCGTCGGCCGAAACGTGCAGTATTTCGAAGAAAGAAGCAGGCGTCACCGGTCCCAGCAGTTTCATGAGACCGTCCAGCCAAGCCAGATGTTGATACACCAATTCGCCTACTTTTGAGGGATGTGGCGGACGGTGGCTTGATCCTCTAATGCGGACGTCGATATCGCGGAATTTGCCGGCGATATCCGGCCAGCTGTGTTCGAAAATAGCGCGGTGCCAGTACAATATCAGGGAGACGCTCAACTCGGCCTTGTCGGCCGCCTCCTTTTCCATCGACCGCAGCATCCGATCATGCGCCTGCGCCTCGAGGAACGCCTTGCGATAAACCGGGGACACCAGCTGTTTGCCGTTGTCGCCGCCGTTATAGAGAGCGGTGCGCAGAAAAATCGGATCGATATAGTTCGTCTCTATGGCGCTGGAGTTGCTGACCTTATAAAAGCGAAGGGCTGCCCGGATCTCTTCATTGACGCCAGGGAAGGTATCGATAATCTCCTTCAGCTGGAAGTATAGATCCCTGATTTTCTGGCGGTCTTTGGATTCCATGTAGCTATAAGATAAACGGATTTTGGAGCCGATAGCAATCAATTTTTTGGGCAAGATTCCTAAAAGCCAGCCGATACCGGCCGGACCGGCAGTATGGGATCATAAAAACTTGTTCCGTCGGAAAGTGACTCTTATATTGGAATAAACCGGCGATTAGGCACGAGACAGCAATGGACTTTTGTGATTATTATTTCCATGAGTTTCGCCGCCACCGGCAGGATCCCGAGCAAAAGGAAGTGGTATGGACATCAAATACCGGCAGTTCGATCTTCAAAACGAGGATTTTTCCGCAATCACGGCTCTGTTCGAGGCCACTTACGGCGAGGTCGACAGGTTCAAGAAACGATCTCGCTGGCAGTATTTCGGTCATCCCTGGAGCGGCTTGAACCGCATCCTCGTGGCCGACCATGACGGGCATATAGCGGGCGTTTCGTCGCATCTGCCTTTTCCCCTGCTTGTCGAAGGCCGGCGGCTTGAGGCGTTTTACGCCTCGGATTCGATGGTTCATCCGGATTACCGTCGGCGCGGCATAATGGAAACGCTCACCCGAATGAACGCCGAATCGCTGCCGGTAATCTATGCCAAGGGGACAAATCCGGGAATGTATCGGCTGCGTTTGAAATTTGGTTTTCGTGATGTGGTGCCGAACAATTACATGTTTTGCCTGCTGGCCCCGATCGCCTGGCTGGCGGCGAAAATGAAAATCCATCGCAAAAAGCCCGCCTTTATCGACGGTTTACGGGTGAAAAATTTGGAAGCCCGGCCGGTGGTCGCATTCGGCGATGAATTCGACCAGTTCTGGGCTGCCATATCGCCGAAATATCCGGGTATTTCGATAAGAGATAAATCTTATATGAACTGGCGCTACCTCAGCCATCCGTTCAAGGAGTATAGGCCGGTATATATCGCCGAAAACGGGCGCCCGGTTTCGCTGTTCGTGGTCAGAGGCGAGCGTTACAGCGCTTATATCGTCGATATCCTATGGGATTACGAAAATAAGGATGAGCCCTCGACAACGTTGAAGATCCTGAAGCGATACCTGAAAAAATCCGGCTTCAACAAGATATATTTCTGGGCGACCCTGAAGACTCTGAGGCTGGCCATGAAAAGAAACGGTTTTGTCGAGCTGCGGGATACGCCGAAATTCACCGTGTTCGGTCCGCCCGACCGGATCGGCCGCTTAGCCGACGGCGGCAATTTTCATTTCGTCGACGGTGATTGCGACAGCGAGTATCTATAAGCCGGTTTTTTTCGGAAAAACTTCTGGTCTTTGTATATTTTGATTATCGCATAGAAGATATTATTGCAAACGGAACGCCGAATCGGGTTGGCGCCTGGATTAGCGGCGCAGGGACTCGAACCCCGGACACGAGGATTATGATTCCTCTGCTCTGACCAGCTGAGCTACGCCGCCGTCTCTGACTAATTTAGGT
>CAZHVC010000142.1:0-5493 GCA_964535765.1 uncultured Ignavibacteria bacterium
CAAGAACGGTTTCACTATCATCGAATTGAAACCAGCCGACGGGGAACTCTGGAATTCCTATCTTGAAGCTCTTTTCGGCGGGGAATCCCCGCCGCCGGAGTTTTCACGCCGATTGCACGACGAAACGGGGGGTAATTTCCTTTTCGCCGAGGAATCACTGAAAGTATTGGCCGATGAAGGGATTCTTATCAGGCATGCCGGCGGCTGGAGAATCAATACCGAGAAACTCGAACGGTTCCCGCTGCCCCGGACGGTTATCGAGGCTGTCAAGCAAAGAATAACCTTGCTCGACCCGGGCTCGCTCTTGATCGTGGAAATGGCCGCCGTAATGGAACCTTCCGTCGATGGCGTCGCTTTGCTCGGGCTGGCCGGATTTCAAGGCGATGAAGAATTCTTGCTCGATGAACTGGTGAATTTGGGAATATTCCGGCGGACAAATGGCCAATTGAGATTTCACCATAACCAGATCAAGGAGGTGGTTTATTCGCTGCTTCCTTCAAATAAAAAAACTGTATTTCATGCCCGGGTGGGCGCTTATTATGAAAGGCAAGGGGCCGATCCTGAAGTTCTTGCCCGTCATTTTCTTGCCGCCGGCGAGTACGGCAAGGCCTATACGTCGCTGCTTAAAGCTGCCGCAAGAGCCGCCGCCGTTTATGCTTGGACCAAGGCGATTCGCGATTATGACCATATTTTAGGGTTGCTTTCCAGATGGAAAGAGGCTCCTGCCGAAGCCGCCTATGTTGCCCTGAGCGGAGCCGGACAGGCCATGATGTTCGTCGATCCCAAAAAAGCGACCGATTATCTGGAACGAGCTGTGGAGGAATCCCACAAAGCCGAGAACCCCAGGCGGGCTTCGCTGACCGCTAAACTCCGCTTGGCCGCCAATTGCCAGCATCTCGGCGATAATGAAAAGTCCATGAAACTTTACGGCGAAGTTTTGGAAAACGCCGGGGAATGGCCGGATCTGCTGGCCGAAGGCAATCTGGGAATCGGCTTCGTGCTCAGCAAAATGGGACGTCTCGACGATGCGGCCAAGTCGTATCTAAAAGCGCTCGATCTGTTCGTCGATAATCCCGAGAAGCTCTGCCGGGTTCTGAGCAATCTGGGAATAATCTATAAACGCAAAGGAGATTTCGCCGGTGCGCTCGATTTTTACGGACGCGCTCTGGATGTCTGCCGGCGTTATGATTACAAGTGGGCGGCCATGAATCTTCACGGGAATATGGCCAATGTCTATTCCGCGAAAGGAGAGTTTCAAAAGGCGCTCGAATCTTATCGGGAGTCTCTCGATCTAAGCCGCAAAATCTCGGATAGAAGAATCGAGGGGATCAATTTGCTGAATATCGGCCACCTGCACTCGCTATTGGGCAGCATGAACGAAGCGGTCGATCATTTTCTCAAAGCATTGCGGCTTCAGAAAGCGGTGGGAGATAGAGGCAGCCAGGCGATCACCTATAACAATCTCGGCCAGGCATGTCTCAATCTGGGCCAGTATAAAAGCGCTCTCGATTACTACGAAAAAGGGCGGTCGCTTGGTCGCCAAATCAAAGAACCGCGGATAGAGTTGGCTAATCTACGGGGTTTGGCCGACACCGCTTTGGTTCTCGGCGATCTTCAAGAAGCCGCCGAGCGGGCCTGCCAGGCGTTGAATTTGGCCGAAACTATCGGCGACCAGGAACAAAAAACCTGGGCGGAAATATTGCTTGCGGAAATCGAATACGAACAGGGGAATAAGGCCGGCGCCGCGGATAGACTTGGAAAGATATTCGCCGCCGAACCGAACGATTCGGAGCTTCAAGCCCGCTGCCTCTTGATGCAGACGCGAATGGAAATCGAAAGTGGCAACATGGTGAAAGCGGAAAGCTGCCTAAGAGAATTGGCGGCGATCAATCTGCCGGCCGGGACCAAAGCCGCCACCCACTATTATCGGGCGCTGTTCCTATTGAAGCGGGAACAGAATGCGATCAATTTCCAGAAAGCCCAAGATGAGCTCCGCAAATCGATAACGCTCGCCGAAAAATACGGTCCGGCCAAAATCAGACCGTCCGCATGGATACTGCTGGCCGACATAAAGAAAATATCCGGCGGGGATAATCGCAAGGAGATGGAAAAGGCTCAAATCCTGGCCGACGGCTTCTGTATCGGCCTGCCGGAAAAAAGCAAGCGGCGTTTTCTGGTTTCACTTAAACTCGAAGCAGAGGATAATATCCTCGGAAAGGCAAAGACGGTGGAAAAAAGCAGTCGTGAAAAGCGGTTGGAAACTTTGCTCGAGGTCTCGAAATCTATCAATTCCATACTCGAGCTTGATCCGCTTTTGAACAGAGTTATGGATCTGTTGCTCGAGAATCTCGAAGGCGAACGGGGATTCATCATGCTCAAGGAAAACGACAGCGGTTTCGAGCCGGTGGTTGCCCGCAATATCGACAAGGAAAATATCCTTGGCGAGCTGACCATTTCCAAGTCAACGATAGAAGATGTTTTCCGATCGGGCCGGCCGCTGATAATGAATCGCGCCCCCGACGAAATGAGCGAGCGCGAGTCGGTCGTCGATTTCAACATCCTGTCGATAATGTGCGCCCCGCTTGTGGTCCGCGATCAGCCGATCGGCATCGTGTATGTAGACAATCGATTCGGCGGCAGAGCCTTCGACAAGGAAGACCTCGATTT
This sequence comes from uncultured Ignavibacteria bacterium, assembly GCA_964535765.1. Lineage (GTDB taxonomy): Bacteria > Zixibacteria > MSB-5A5 > UBA10806 > 4484-95 > JBBIRK01. The sequence continues at coordinate 2,668 of CAZHVC010000142.1, forward strand.
CCTGCAAGGTTTCTGCAATTTAGCCGCGATCGCAATCGAGAACGCCAGGCTGACGACCAATCTTTCGGCCCGCAATCTGTATCTTCAAAAACAGATAGAAAAAGCCTCCGGATTCGGCAATATAATCGGCCGGTCGTCGGCGATGCAAAAAGTGTTTCGGATGGCGGAAGCGGTCGCCGCCACCGAGGCGACGGTCGTGTTGACCGGTGAATCGGGAACCGGCAAGGAGATACTGGCCCGGGCTATACATTATTCGGGGCCGCGCAAAAACGGCCGATTCATACCGGTGGATTGCGGCGCTTTGCCGGAAACCTTGCTCGAAACCGAATTGTTCGGTCATAAAAAGGGCTCTTTTACGGGCGCCGTTTCCGATCGACCCGGTCTTTTCGAGGAAGCCGACGGCGGAACCATCTTTTTGGATGAGATCACCAACACCACTCAAAATTTCCAGGTGAAACTCCTTCGGGTGATTCAGGAGGGGGAGTTCAGAAGGGTTGGGGAATCGCGGGGACGCAAAGTCAATGTGCGAATCATATCGGCGACCAACAAGGATATTGCCGAGGAAGTCAGCGCCGGCAGGTTCAGAGAGGATCTCTACTATCGACTGAACGTCGTCAACATTCATATTCCGGCCCTGCGCGAACGCAAGGAGGATATTCCGATCCTGGCCGAGTATTTCCTCGATAACATCTGTCGCAAGATGAAGATACCCAAGAAAAACCTGAGTTCAAGGGCGATCGATTATCTGTCCAATTATCGCTGGCCGGGGAACGTCCGGCAACTGGAGAATATTATCGAGCGGATGGTTATTTTCGCCAAATCAGGCACGATCGATGTCCCCGATTTGCCTCAGGAAATCCGGGCGATCATCGATAATTTGTCCGCGGATAACAAGGCGCAGTTTCCGATTCCGAAATCGAAGGTCGAACTGAAGACGGCCAAGGCTCAGCTCGATCGATTGTTTCTGACGGCCATAATCGAACAGGCGGGCGGCAACATCATGCAGGCGGCAAGGCTTTCGGGAATGGACCGCACCCAGTTGCATCACATGTTGAACAAACTCAAAATAGACGTTGATAAATACAGAAATAAGGAAGGGGATTGATTGCCGGGAATTTTCGGTGGCATACGGTGTAATAATTATGCAAAAAATGCTTGAATTATGGGAGTATTTTATTATATTTTAACGGAATAATATGTCTGGGTTTAGGAAATCATCCGCAGGTTTTGGAATCTGCCTGCTGTTGGTTGTGGCGGCGGTTCTGGACAGCGGAACGGCTGCGGCCAGTTCCGAACCGGCCAATAATTCGACCATTATAGGGTTGATTCATTCAGCGGCCGGGCCTATTCCGGAAGCGGAACTGACGATCTACGATACTTTGTCGACGGTTTTCGCCAACATCGAGGCGGATGATTCCGGCCAATTCAGTGTATCGCTGCCGGCCGGGGAATATTATCTATCGGCCGAAGCCCCCGGCTATATCAAACGTTTCTTCCCAGACGCCTATCTTGCCGAAAATCGATCCCGCCTGGCTGTCTATCCTCAACAAATCCTCAATTTGAATCTCGAGCTTGAGCGTGGAGGCTCGATTTCGGGAAGGATCAGTTCCGAGGAAACGGCTGCCATAGAATTCCTTATAAGTGCTTTGAAAGTCGATGTCCCGTATATCGGCTGGCGCAAAGATGAATATGTTTCGATAGCCGGTTCCGGCACCTATATAATTCACGGTTTGTTGCCCGGTCATTACAAAGTTTTCGTTCGTGGCGCCGGATTCCTGACGGAGTTTTACCCTGATGTTCTTTCTTTCGATGCGGCCGGCGTCATTCAGGTTTCCGCCGGGATGGTATCCTATGGAATAGATTTTTCTTTGGTAAGGCCCGGTAGCGGCCTTCTTCGCGGCCAGATCATCGATAGCGGAAGCGGGGCACCCCTTGGCAATGTCAATCTTATGGCTTATCAATGGGACCCCGACGGAGAAGATCCTTGCAAAGCATTCACAATCAGCGACAACAACGGGAATTATGAATTCAGCCTGACGGCCGGCACTTACCATGTGATGGCCTCAATTTATGACGACGCTTCTCCGGACGAATTCTATCGCATTTATTATGACCGCAGATATAGCCCGCAGTTGGCCGATATGGTCCGGGTGTACCCCGGGATGGTGACGGATGGAATCAACCTTGCCGTTAATTCGGCGGCCAGTCACCGACTTGAAATATCCGGAGGCTTGACTGACCGAACCGGTCAACATGGAATAAACGGTGCAACGATTACGGCTGTGGATGTTTTTTCCGGCCATGCCGTTTCCCAAACGAAAACAACCCCGGGTGGCGATTTTACTATCCGTAATCTGAATTCGGGCCATTACATTCTCGAAATAAGCGGTTCGGGGCTGATCCCGATTTACTGGCCGCAGGCCTTAAGCTGGCAATCGGCGGAAGTGTTGGATATCGCCGGTTCGAATGTCGAACTCTACAATGGCGGCGCCATCACTCAGGATTACGGCACTCCCGGTTTGCTGATCGCCGGCAAAGTCGTGGGACCGGACGGGCCGTTGTCCGGTGCCCGTGTATATGCCGTGTCGATCAGTTCCGATTTGATCAGTTATGCGATGACCGATCAAAACGGAAATTATGCGATTGCCTCCGGTCTTACCGAAGGCGCTTATAGATTATTTGCGGATTTATACGGCTACGTCGGCGCCTATTACAATGGAATTATCGTTCTGGATCTTTTGCAGTCACCGCGCCACGAGAATATCGATATCACACTCCATCCAGCGCTTCATTCGGTTCCAAACGATGCGATGGATAAGCCGGAAG
>CAZHVC010000143.1:0-5472 GCA_964535765.1 uncultured Ignavibacteria bacterium
ACCCCGAATAGCCCAATAATTACCTGGAATATGGCTGTCGGGTGCCCATGGTTACCTAATCAACACCAGCTTGAAATAACTGCTCGAATCTGAGCCTTTCAATACGCCGAAATAGACGCCGCTGCTTAATTCTGTCCCTTGGTCGTCGGTGCCGTTCCATAAAATTCGATGAGTACCCTGCCCATATGAACGCCGTGGGAATTCTCTGACAATCCGCCCACCGATATCGACGATGGACAGGCTGAAATCGCCCGGTCGCCCGATTCGAAGACTGATATTGGTCGCGGAATTGAACGGATTGGGATAACATTGCAAAATTGAACAGTGTTCGGGAACTACGCCGGCATCATTGATTTCGGTGCCCGATAGATAGATGCTGTCCATGGCCGTCAACAGCGAATCCCGGCCGTCTGAAAATTGATAATAATAGTAATGAACCCCCTCGCCGGGCCAGGGAAGTATATACTCGAATTCCGAGGTGTCTTCATAACGATGGTCGAAACTCCCCATATCATAAAGGCCGCGATCGAAGTACAGCCGGCGCAATTTCGGCAGGTTGTTGTCGGAATCGGCGTAATACACTTTCGCCCGAAGGCTGATATTCGGTGTCTGATCGAATCCCCAGTTGAACAATTGAGGCGCCTGATTTTGCCCAAAATTCAGATTTTGACTTCTCGGTTCGTAAAATGTCGGGATAGTGAAATCGTTCAGCGTGGGAGTAGTTATCGTGCCTGTAAAAGTAGCGGCGCTTGAAATCAGGTAACCATTGCCCGGCGGCCATCCAGACCAATCGGGATCGGCCGTCAAATCGGAAATGGCGCACGACATATACATCCTGCCGCCGGAAATGCTATAGGAAACATTGCCGATTCTGGTGAAACTGGTATCCACCAAATTGATTTTATACAGCCCGGGGGAGATAATCGGAAACAAATTGATATAAACCATGGCGAAAAGCGTCGTCGCGGAACCGGCCGGATCGATCATCCCGATCGCATAGAGATATAAAGTGTCCCAATTGTTCGCCGGCCAGGTGCCCGATACATTACTTAGATAGCCGTATAGCCGACTCGGCGAATAGGTCATTCCCGAACCGGTCAGATCGAGCCAAGCGCCCCGTGAACCAGGCAGGGTGTCGCCGGCCGGATCGACGGCGAATTCGGCAAAATAGGATGCCGGCGGAAATCCGGCTCCGCCATAGATCGGAGATTGAGTAACGACCAATGAATCATTACCGGCGCGGAAATAATATTGCACCGATCCGGGATCGGTATCATAGTAGATACGGCATTCGTTGGTCATGGCATAGTGGGGATCCCCGGTGATTGGATTCATGGTGATTTCACTGAATGTGCTTTGATTCTGATTTTTATATCTCATGACCAGATTGAAACCAGGCAAACCGGTGGGGTTGACAAAATCGCAATTGAAATAGACGGTGTCGCCGACCGCGCCTGCCGATGATGACCCTGAAAACAGGTAATTTTGGCCGAGGCCGCTTTCGGCGAAAAACATGACCGCCCCCACAACTGCGAGCAGATTTATCCTGGGCATTGCTTACTCCTAATCCTTGATTTCTTTAAGCTCTATCAAAACGCCGCCGAACGAACGCGGGTGAACAAAAGCCACCTTGCTGCCCGAGGCGCCGGTTCGGGGAACCTTATCGATCATTTCAAATCCATTGTCTATTAGATGGGCAATCGCCTGCTCGATATTCTCCACCCTGATACAAATATGATGGATTCCCTCGCCGCGGCCGGCCAAAAACCGTGAAATCGCCGAGTCATCGGCGGTCGGTTCGACCAATTCCACTTTCGTATTATGCAGGTCGATAAAGCCGATCCGCAGATGGCGGTCGGGAATATCCTCTTGCCCGTCAAGCTTTATCCCTAACCCCGATTCGAACAGCCGGGCGAAGCCATCGATCGATTTTACGGCAATGGCTATATGGTCTATCTCTTTGATTTTTATCATAATACAAGCCCTACTTAAAGTTTTCCCTGTATTCGCCCCAAAGTCCCCTCAAAACCCCGCAAATTTCGCCGACGCTGCAATAGCACTCGACGCATTCCAAAACCGCCGGCATCAGATTTTCCGCGGAACCGGCGGCCCTTGCCAACGCTTTCAACGATTCCTTGACTTTGTTTCCGTCTCGCGACGAACGGATCCTATTCAAAAATTCGACCTGACGTTGTCCTATCGCGTCATCCACCTTTAGAATCTCGGGAGGTTCCATGATTTCGCCGTCAAGTCGATATTTGTTCACCCCGACCACGATCTGGTCTCCCTTTTCTATCGCCAACTGAGTGGCGTAGGCAGACTTTTGAATCTCTTTCTGGAAATAGCCGCTCTGAACCGCCCTGAGGGCTCCCCCGAGCCGCTCTATCTCGCCGAGGTATTCCCATATTTTTTCGATCAGCTTATCGGTCAGATATTCGACGAAATAGGATCCGGCAAGTGGGTCAACGGTGGCCGCCACTCCCGATTCGGCGGCGATTATCTGCTGCGTCCGCAGGGCGATTCGGGCGGCTTTTTCGCTGGGCAAAGCCAGGGCTTCATCGTAAGAATTAGTATGCAGCGATTGGGTTCCGCCGAGAACCGCCGCCAGCGCCTGTAAAGCGACCCTCACTATATTGTTCTCCGGTTGCTGCGCCGTCAAAGTGGAACCGGCGGTTTGGGTGTGAAAGCGAAGCATACACGAACGGTCGTCTTTTGCCCCGAAACGTTCCCGAATCAATTTAGCCCAGATAAATCGGGCGGCTCTGAATTTGGCGCATTCCTCGAACAAATCGTTATGAGCGTTGAAAAAAAACGAAAGCTGGGGCGCGAAGTCGTCTATTTTCAGACCGGCCTTGAGGGCCGATTCGATATAGCAGATGGCGTTGGCGAAAGTGAAAGCGATCTCCTGCGCCGCCGTCGATCCCGCCTCACGAATATGATATCCGGATATCGAAATCGGATTCCATTGGGGGATCTCTTTGCGGCAATATGAAATCAAATCGGTAATCAAGCGCAGCGACTGCTCCGGCGGAAAAATATAAGTTCCCCTGGCGATATATTCTTTCAGAATATCGTTTTGAACGGTTCCCCGCAGCCGCCCCGGCTCGACACCCTGCTTGCGGGCGACAATCACATACATCGCCAGCAATATCATCGCCGTGGAATTAATCGTCATGGATGTCGAAACCTTGTCGAGAGGGATTCCCTCGAACAGTATTTCCATATCGGCCAGAGTGTCGATCGCCACGCCCGTCTTGCCGACCTCGCCGAGGACGCGTGGATCGTCCGAATCATAGCCGATTTGTGTAGGCAGATCGAATGCCACCGAAAGACCGGTGATGCCGCTATCGAGTAGATACTTATAGCGTTTATTGGAGGCTTCTGCAGTTCCGAATCCGGCATATTGCCTTATTGTCCAGATTCGTTCCCGATACATGCCGGGATGGATTCCCCTTAAAAAAGGGAATCGACCCGGCACGGGCGATTCAGTTACGGCGCTGTCGGGATCAAGGCCCTGCAAAAATTCGGGTTTGATTATACCTGAAGACGAAACGTAATTTTCCATAATTTCCCTGCTTAAGCTGTTTCACCAAAAGAATATAATCAATTTAAAAATAAAATAAAGAGGTTATTGCAGGCGGCTCAGAATTGTCAATTGCGCGCTTCGGCCGGTAGTTTGAGATTGAACCGTTCGATTTTGCGGTAAAGGGTCGAAACATCGATCCCCAGCAACTTGGCCGCTTTCGATTTCTGCCAGCCGCATTCGGCCAGCACATAGAAAATATAGGCCTTCTCGATCGTCTCCAATTCAGGCAGATGGCCGGAGCTTAGTGATATCGACGGCAGCCTGTCGGATCCGCCGTTCAGATCCGGCATATCCGCCGGCTGGATATATTTCCCTTTGGCCATGATTACCGCCCGCTCGAGAACGTTTTCAAGTTGGCGGACATTTCCCGGCCAGGAATATTGTCTGAGTAGTTCGATCGACTCGGCGGTCAGCTCTTTCTCCGGAATTTCCAATTTGGCGCAATGTCGTTTGACAAAATAATTGGCCAATATCGGGATGTCGCCCACCCTTTCCCGCAATGGGGGAATGGTGAACGGGAAAACGTTCAATCGATAATAGAGATCCGGCCGAAAACGCCCTTTTTGAACCATGGTTTCAAGCTCGGCGTTGGTGGCGGCGATAATCCGGACGTCCACGGTGCGTCCTTTGGTGGCGCCCACGGGCAACACTATCTTTTCCTCGAGAGCTCTCAATAATTTCACCTGGATCGCCGGCGAGGTTTCGCCGATTTCATCCAGAAACAACGTTCCGGTGTCGGCGACGGCGAACAACCCATCCTTATCCCGGATTGCCCCACTGAAAGCTCCTTTCACGTGGCCGAAAAGCTCCGATTCGAGCAATGTTTCCGGTACAGCCCCGCAATTAATCGATACGAAAGGAGCTTTGCTTCTATTTCCGGACATATGAATGGCTCTTGCCAGAACTTCTTTTCCCACGCCCGATTCGCCCAGAATCAGCACCGTGGCGTCCGAATCGGCGACTTTTCTGGCCAGATCGATGACTTTGAGGGTCCGTGGATCGGCGGTGATAAAGCTTTCGAATCCGGTTTTCAGCTGGTTTTTCAACGCCTGGTTTTCGTTTCGGATTTTTTTGCGTTCCTCGATCTTTTTTACCGCAATCTTGACTTCATCAACTTTGAACGGCTTCGTTACATAATCGAAAGCGCCTTTTTTCAAAGCCTCGATCGCCGTTTCAACCGAGGCAAACGCCGTCATGACGATGAAATCGAGCTCGGGATCGATCGATCTGGCCCTCGTAAGCAGATCGATTCCCGACATCTCCGGCATCATCAAATCCGAAATGACCAGGTCTATCTTCCTGTTTCCCTGATAGGCTTTCTGCAAGAGATCGATTGCTTGCGTGGCGGAGGTCGAAAAACTGACATCATACCCTTCGCGGGTAAGCATGATTTTCATGAACTCACACAAGCTTTGTTCGTCATCGACGATGAGAATGCTGGTAGACATATCGGTTGCCAGGGTTTTCAGCGACACATGGGGATGCGTCGATAAACCGCCCAAATGTCGCCTTATATCTATTGTTTCGGATTGGGATCAGGCCGGCTTTAGCGGCGGTATAATTTGGCCTGCAAATGCCGCGCTTCGTTCGGTCAAGCAGGCCGTCCATTCCAGCCTCGATTAAGATTTCAAAATAAACCTTGATTATTGAGGATCAATTTGCTAAATTAAAAAATTCGGGGAGTGGGTTGACAGGCCCACTCTTTTGATTAACAGCGAGTTGGCCAAAGTGGAATTGTACGAAAAATTGAAGGCGGGATTCTCGGAAATTGCCGAAACCATGAGTCTCGAACTCGTGGAGATAAAAATCATCCCTCTGGGCGGCCGTTTGGTAATCAGGGCGATTATTCACAAGCCCGGAGGAGTCACGATCGCCGATTGCCGCAA
>CAZHVC010000144.1:0-5467 GCA_964535765.1 uncultured Ignavibacteria bacterium
TCAAGTTTTTTATCAAATCCACCGCCACAAACAAGTGCGCCTCAGCTTGGAGCAGTCGTCATAAAGGAAGCGATAAGGCGCGCTGATATTGATGTCAATGATATCGACGAGGTGATTATGGGGCAGGTGGTTCAGGCTGGTTCCGGACAAGCACCTGCCAGACAGGCGGCCATTCATGGCGGGGTTCCCGCCAGGGTCCCCGCAGTCACCGTCAACAAGGTTTGCGGATCGGGAATGAAAGCGATAATGATGGCGGCCCAGGCGATCAAAGCCGGCGACGGCAGGCTTTTCATCGCCGGAGGGATGGAGTCGATGTCCAATTGCCCATACATCTTGCCCGGTGCCAGAACCGGCTTTAAATTCGGCGACAGGAAAATCGTCGATCTGATGATATATGATGGGCTCTGGGACAGTTTCAATGACTATCATATGGGGAATGCCGCCGAATTTACGGCAAAAAAATCGAACATCAGTCGTGAAGAGCAGGATGAATACGCCTTAAGCTCCCAATTGAAAGCAGCCAAAGCCATTGCCGATGGCAAATTCAAAGAGGAGATAACGCCGGTATCGGTGCCTCAGCCAAAAGGCGAACCGGTGTCGTTCGTCACCGATCAGGGTCCACGGGCGGATACGACGATCGAAAAACTGGCCAAGCTCAAACCGGCTTTCATGAAAGATGGAACGGTTACGGCCGGAAATGCACCGGGGCTTAATGACGGCGCCTCCGCTCTGGTGGTATGCTCGGAATCGTACGCCCGCCAAAATAATAAGCGTATTCTGGCGAAAATCACGGGATATTCCTCCTGCTCGCTCGAACCCAACATGTTGTTTTATGCTCCGATCGAGGCGGTCAGGAATCTCAATAACAAGCTCGGCGTCGACTTGAATTACTGGGACCTCATCGAGGTGAATGAAGCGTTCGCGGCCCAGGTCCTCGCCGACGGCAAAGAGCTTGGCTGGGATTGGTCAAAGGTCAACGTCCACGGTGGTTCGATTGCGCTCGGGCATCCGATAGGGGCATCGGGAGCCAGGATTCTGACGACTTTAATCTATGCCCTTAAAGACCGGGGACTGAGGAAAGGGCTGGCTACACTATGCCTTGGCGGCGGCGGAGCGGTTGCCCTTTCGCTTGAACTCGTATAATTTATATAAATAGTTTTCGACAGTCTCGCCGAAGGGCGTCGGTTGCTTAGTTGATTCGCTTGAACGGAACCAGCGTGCCGACCCATTCGGGCATTATGAGCGTAACGATCAATTGTTGGCAGTCTTCGTTGGTGCACCTGCACTTGCGCACTTGAACAACGGGTTTTTTGTGTTTTTCCAGCGGTTCGAGGTAAGCGATAAAGGGGGCGTCGCCGGGAAACTGCTCTGCGTGCAAGAACCTCGTCGGCCGGTTGCAATGCGGGCAGATTCCATCGTAACCCGGCTGGGGAACTTTGGCGTTAAGCTTTTCCGCAATAGCTTGATTCATTTCTTATCCTCCTTAACTGCTTCACAATAAATCGGCAGAATTCGAATTTCCTTAAGCCGAAGGATAAGATCTTGGGCTTTTCCATCGGGGAACCCGAAAGAGATCGCCATGCACTTTTGATTATTACCTGATTTCGTATGTGGCGGGATATAGAACCCGTGGATAGGGAAGGACACCGGTCTGAATCAGTCAGCCGGGGAGGGGATTCGAACCCACGACCTGCTGATTACGAATCAGCTGCTCTACCAGCTGAGCTACCCCGGCATCGCTTTTGACGATAATCGGCGAAACGATCGCTTCCTTTAAGGAACTAATGATTATTATCGAGGCGGAATCTGTCAAGTGTTTTCGGGAAAGATTTCTTCTCGGGCATTTTCGGCAGCAATTACTACCGTCGGAAGTACAAACAGTGGCGGCCGCAAATCGATCATGTTCGCATTCCTTTTTTGAGTTCTTCGATAGTCTTGCCGACCCGGATCAGATAATACAATACCACCGGCAGGAATGTAATCGACAGTCCTATTATAATCCAGAATTGCGAATTCGCAACCCGCTGTTTTTTGGCCCCCTCGATAATCATAAACTGTATGAAAAAGAAAAGCAGATTCACCTGCAGGGCTATAATCAGCATCATTTTGGAGAGAATGGCGTGAATCGGTTTCTTTTTTTCGGCGGGCCATGTTCTTATCTGTTCTTTTTGCGGAAAATTGTAGATTTCCGGAAATTTCGTGAGCACGAGCATGCCGGTTACGAGCAAAGTACCAAGCAGCGGCAGGAAAAAATACGTATAAAAGGTTTTGTCGCTCCAGTTATCGGGCATGCCGTCCCAGGTAAAATGCACCGGAATCCGCTGGGGAAGACTTCCATAAGCATAAATCGAGACCAGCCAGGTCGCCGCAAGCAGGGCGATATTAAGCCACAACCATGTTTTTCTGTTTTCTTCCATAATCTTTCGTTGCCTACACTCGAACGATCAAACTAAAATTCGGTTTTCCCGGAGAAATTGAATTTCCTTATATATATCGACGGCGCGCTGCAACACCCAATATCCCCCCACCAATTTTTAACCAACTGGGTTTCCTTTGAAACACCGGCCACCCGGGAAAACGCCGCGCTGATTGATTCGGTAAACCGCAAATTTTTGACCGCCCCGACGATCCGACCGTTTTTTATTCTGAACGTACCGTCTCGGGTCATGCCGGTCATCAATGCCTTCGGCGTATCCAGGTAGCCGTTGATATAGAAAAATCTCGTCACCAGCAGGCCGTTTTTCACGCTGGCAATAAGCGCTTCTTTCGACTTTTTCCCGGGTTTGATAAATATATTTCCGGGAAGAGGTCCGTCGCCCCAGGCCGCCGGAAGAGCATGTCCTGTGGAACGAGTATTGTATTTGGCGGCATAAAGCGAATCGTAAACCGGCCCCATGGCAATCCCGCTTTTTACGAAATAAACCTTTTTCTTCGGTACACCTTCGAAATCGAACGGCATGGCGATTCCCGCCTTGTCGTTGCCGTCATCGAAAATACTTATTTCCGGGGACATGATCTTTTTGCCCGTCTTCCTCGAAAGGAAACTCGTCATTTCGTGATAAGGTTTGGCGCCCAGGCCTATCAGAGCCAGCCAGTCCATTATGGAGGCGACAGCCACCGGTTCTAAAATGACATCATACTTGCCCGGCTCCAATTCCCCCGGATTTTTGCCATTCAGACATTTTTTCAGGGCTGTTTCTTCGATCGCCGCAAACGGCAGCTTAAGAATGTTTCGTGACATCCCCTCAGCATAGCCACTGGAGGTATCCGACATGGCGATCAAATTCATCCAGGCGAACGTCATCGGCTGATAGCAGTTGACGCCGTTTGAATTCAACACCGCCAATTCGGAACTCGATGTAGTAAAGGCACCGGCGATTTCAATTCCATGACCGGCCGCCCTTCGGCCGATATCACGCACTACTTCCGCCCTTTGCTTGGCGGTATAGGCCGCCGTCGGCTCGAAATAGGTTGTTACGTTTTTGAATTTCGCCGGTTTCGGCATCCCCTCGAAATATCGATTGCGCACCGATTTCTTGGCGATCATCAGGGCGTTTTTAAGCGCCGTTCCGAGAGCGTCTTTGGTTAGCGAATTGGTCGAGGCAATCCCGATTTTCCCATCGAGCGCCACCCTGAAAGTAACCACGGTATCGTATTCGGACATGTTCTGATGGATAATTGATCTGGCGAATCGCGTGGTATCGCTGCGATTTCCGGTGAAAACGGCCTCGGTCTCGTCGGCCTCGGATTTGGCTATCACCGACCTTAAGAGCGTCAATATCCTGCCTTTGCCGATCATTTCTTCGCTCCCACTTTCACATTCCTGAATCTTGCCGGCGATGCCCCGTGGGCGACGTGCGCCACCTGCATCGGTTCGCCCTTGCCGCAGGATGGCAGACCCCAGACGTGCCAGGATTTTCTATCGCAAATCGCATCGCATGAGTTCCAAAATTCGGGAGTGATCCCCGTGTATAAAGGATTTTTGAATATTTTGCCTTTTCGTCCTTTTTTTATTTCCCAGGCTATTTCCTGGCCGAATTGGAAATTCAGCCGCCGATCGTCTATCGACCAGCTGGAATTGGTTTCAACCAGAATTCCGTCATCCGTATCGCCTATCAGGCTTTCATAATCCCAATCGCCGGGTTCGAGATTTATATTGGTCATCCGGATAAGGGGAATACGATTCCATCCGTCGGCGCGCATGCAACCGTTCGGTCGGGCTTTTATCACCGGCGCCGTTTCTCTTGAGTTTAAGTACCCACTCAAAATACCCTCGGTGATAATCGGCGATCGACATGATTTGACACCCTCGTCGTCAAAACCGAAAGTACCCAGGGCGCCTTCGATAGTGGCATCGGCCACGATATTTACAATCGGTGAGCCATAGCGAAAATTGCCCAGTTTATCCAGTGTCATGAATGATCCGCCGGCAAGCGAAATCTCCGTCCCGAGGACTCGATCCAGCTCCGCCGGATGACCGCATGATTCATGCACCTGTAAAGCCATTTGCGATCCATCGATAATCAGAGTCGTCGTTTTAGCGGGGCATTCGGGGGCTGTCAGCAGCGCTGCGGCCTCGGCGGCCACACGTTCAGCGTTTTCCAGAAGCTTCAGGCCGCGGATGAATTCATATCCGGCGCAGGCATAATCGCCGCCGTGGGAATTCGGATAAGATCTCTTTTGGACTTCCGAACCTGCTATGGCGGTCGCGCTATAACCGCCGCCTGATTCGAATATCTCCTGCTCGATAAACGTCCCCTCGGTAGAGCAGAATATCTTTTGCACGTTATGAAAAGCCAGCTCGGCCTCGGCGATCTTTATCGATTTATTTGCCCGCAAGGCTTTTGTAACCGAAAGCATCAACTCGATTTTTTCGTCATAAGTGATATCGAAAGGATTTTCTTTTATTTTGGTTTTGTAAGATTCTCGATAAATCGGCACTTCCGCCAGCTTGATTTCATTTTTCTTGGTGAGTCCGGATGCCTGACCGATTTTTATCGCCCGATTGGCGGTTTTTTCGAGCTCCTCATCGGACAAATCGCTGGTAGCGGCGAAACCCCAGCAGCCATCGACAAGAACCCTGATTCCTACGCCGGCGTCCTCATTTCGGGAAATCGACTCTACCTCTTGATCCTTGACCCGAATTGACTCGTTTTTGCTTTTAACCCAGCGTATATCACCATAGGTCACCCGTTTCGATTTCAGATGATCAAGCAATGTTTTAAGCTTATCCCGCAAACGGTGCCTCCTTTTTGAATATTGAAAATGCGATATCGACTCTCGGCTTTAATTATACAATATATTCGCCGCCTCAATAGAATCAAGCAAAGAACAAGGCGGGCATCGTCGAAAAACCCCCAAGCCCCGAAAACAACACCTTTTGGGCCGCTGTTAGGGCGGCCTTTCGGCAGCATTCCGGCACCTCAAGGCCTGCCAGAAATGAAATCAAAAATGCGGCGGCGAATGT
>CAZHVC010000145.1:0-5464 GCA_964535765.1 uncultured Ignavibacteria bacterium
ATAGCAAGCTGCTGGTTGCGGAGCTATCGTTTTTGGCCAAAGACAAAAGAGAAAACCCGTTCTATTTATATGCGCCGGCCTTCCGGTCGGCGGATGTCGGGCGATGGGCGGAGGCCGCTTTGAGAATGTTTCGCTCTCAGCCGGCCGACCGACTTGACGATAAGTTGCCTCCTGACTTGGCGGAAGTCACCATTTCGGACACCGATGCCCGGGAGATGGCTTTTTTCCTCTGGCAGGTGTCAACTTACCGTTACCCAAAGCTTCGTTATCTGACCGCTGTGGTGAGGAATTCATTGCCGGCTGCCGGAGAACTGGTCTGGCTTCCTCAGACGGATGCCGACCTCATGAATAAAGCCGCGGCGTTCCGGGCGGTGAACACGATCAAGAAATGAAGTTGTACGGCGCAATCGATATCGGCACCAATACCGTCCTATGTCTGGCGGGGTATATGGAAGAGGGGAACCTGCGGGTGGTAATCGATAGTCGTTATCACTACCGCGCCGGCCGCCGATATGATGCGGCTGGAAATCTATCGACGGAATACAAACAGAGATTGCATCAGGCTCTGCAAAACGCCATAAACGAGCTGGCCGAATGCGGTGACGCTTTGCGGATGGTGGCCACTGAAGTGCTGAGACGGGCTGAAGACGGCGCCGACTATGCCGCCGCATTGAGCCGTGAATTCGGAGTGAATATCGAAATCATCAGCCCGGAAAAAGAAGCCGCCCTCGGTTTTCTGGGAGCGACGCATAACCTTGCCGCTGGCGATGAACCGGTAGCCGTTCTCGACGTCGGCGGCGGCTCGACCGAGCTTGCCGTGGGCGCCGGCCGAAAAATTCGGGATTGGCAAAGCATCAAAATAGGAGCAGCGGCTTTGGCCGAGGAGGTCGGTTATGAAAAACCGTTGGAGCGATACCTCGAACGGGCTGATTACCTGCTGAAAGCATCCGCTTATGGGCGAATGCTGGCGGCAAACCCTTTTTCGATCATCGCCATCGGCGGTTCGGCGGTGACGCTGGCGATTTACGGAGCTGGTTTGGGCAAATATCCGGACTCGTGGCCCAATGGCCTCGGCTTCAAGGCAGCCGAGTTGAATTCTTGGCTGAGGAAACTGGCTTCCATGAAGATCGACGAGCGCCGGGAAGCCATTTCGTTCGATTGTGCCCGCGCCGATATAGTCGTACCCGGTGGAGCGATACTGATGTCGTTTATGAATAATTTCAAGGTAGATTTCATGACCGTCTCGCCGGGTGGGTTGCGTTATGGATTATTGCTGGAACAATTCGGCCGAATTAAGGCTTGAATTAGTATGCAAAACCGCTTTTTTTGCTTGAAACGGGGGTGGATGTCTGATAAGCTTGTTAAAGCGATTGATTGTAACAATTTGTTTGGTGTAAACTTGTCAGACTACCGCCGAGCCGATATCCTGCCTATAATCGCCCTTTCACTATGCATAATCGCAGGTTCCTGCATCTATATTTTCGGATGCAGCAATCCGGCGAAAAGTAATTCGCCCGAGCTGTATAACCTTGTTTGCCCCGACTCACTCCAGAAAGGGAGCCCCGACACTTCTTATATTTTCGTAAGCGTCCGCGATCCTCAGGGGTTGGCCGATATCGATTCGGTTTATTTCACCGTAACTCGTCCCGACGGCAGCTCCAACGGCTACAAGTTTTATTTGTTCGATAACGGTCTGGCCGGCGATTCCACGGCCGGCGACGGCGTTTATACTATCGGAATTCAGGCGCCTTCGACCAGCAACCAAACGGGCGACTATACTTTTCATTTCCGGGCTCTTGATCTTGAAGGCAACGATTCGCCCGAATTGAGAAAATCGGTCAATGCCTACGAATGGCCCGGTCCGGTGCTTTCGCGGCCCAACATCGCTTTATTCGCCAACGGAGTCGACCGCATGCTTGTCGCCGCGCGTCTTTTCGATATCGACGGGCTGGCCGATATCGATAGCGTTTGGTCGAGCCTTTATTTCGATTCAACCGATTTTTTGGGAACATATCTTTTGAACGACGACGGCTACGCCGGTGACAGCGTTTCGGGCGACGGCCGATATTCCCGGGAAATTCCGGCCACCGGCGGCGATTTTGTCGCCGGCCGATATTTCGTGCGATTGAGCGCGGTCGATTTTGCCGGCAATCCCGCCCGCGGTATCGATACCATTATTTATGTTCAATAATTCAAGTGAGATTATGCGGTTGAGACTTGGCAAGGAGAGATCTGACTTTATGAGCCATCGAATAATCCCGACCATCGCCATGGTCAGTTTCCTGATCATGACCTCGATTGCGGCTGCTTTCATGAGTTACACGCTTGACGATCCATACCAGGGCATCAGCTCCAATTCGGTGATCGATATCGCTTTCGACGGCACCGGCGTTTGGCTGGGAACCGGGGGCGGCGCTTCTTATTCGAGCGACGGCGGCCTAAGCTGGCTGACGTTTAACGGTCGCTCCGGACTGCCCAGCGAACAGGTTTCGGCGCTCGGTGCGGGACTTCATCTGGGAGTGCCGCATGTCTGGGTGGCCACGTCGCATTCCGAGGAGGTTCAGGGCAGCTCATATCCGTTCGGCGATGGTTTTGTCCGGACGCTGAATCACGGAGTAAGCTGGGACACCGTGCGCTATCCCGAGCAGGGAATCGGCTACGGCAAATTATCCTACGATATCGAGGTGTTCAGAGGGCATATTTTCAGCGCCTGTTTTTACGGCGGGCTGATAAGATCGACCAACGGCGGCTTGGCCTGGGAAAACTTTTTTCTTAACGCCAACGACAGCCTCGACCTTTTCAACGAAAACTACAACAACTACACCAACCGCTATTTTTCGGTAAAAATCGATACCACGGAACTTCCCGACACGATCTCTCTTTGGGCCGGCACGGCCTTCGGTATAGTCCGCTATATTTTCACCAATTACGGCAACCCGGCCTTAAAACAGGATACGGCCTGGCAACTTTATTTCAACGCCAACGACACGGTTCCTATCGACCATCGCCTGCCGGGTAATTTCGTGGTGAGCCTCGGCGTCAACAGGATTGATACGACGACCTACCTCTGGGCCGCCTGCCGCCCGGGTTACGGTGCCAGCGGCCAGGACTACGCCGTCGCCTACTCGACGGACAGAGGCATACATTGGACCAAGCCGTTGAACAAACCCGCCTGGGATTTCGCCTTTATTGGTGAAACGACCTTTGTAGCTTTCGGCGATGATCGTCTCTCCGATCGGGGCTACGGGCTGGCGATCGGGATCAGGGACTCGCTGACCGGCGACTATCCGAACTGGACTTATGTCACCTCGGTGGTCGATACCTCCGGCAGGAAAAGATATTTCGAATCGCCCTTTTATTGCGTCGAGATCGTCGATGGTGAAATCTGGGCGGGGGGAGCCGATGGCGTAATCAAAACGGGCGATCCCGCCGGCGACTGGTCAGTTTTTCGTTCCGAACTCTATGCCGATGATCATTATGCTTATCCATCGCCGTTTTCACCCTATTCTTCGACCCGGCGGGGAAGCACCATCCATTATAAGCCGGCCGCTGATGCAGCCGTAACAATCAAGATATACGATTTCAATCTTGACCTGGTGCGGACGCTTGTTAACGCCGAACCCCGCGCCGGCGGCCTGGAATACGATATCGATGTTTGGGACGGACACAACGACGCAGGTGTCGTGGTCGCCAACGGCGTATATTTCTATAATATCGAGTTTTCCTCCGGTGAGAGCTGGTGGGGAAAGGTGGTGGTGATCAAATGAGCAAAAGAAAGCTATCTTCTGTTATGGCCTTCGTCGCCCTATGGCTTGTCTTTATCCGCCCCGTTTGCGGTGAAACCGGCAAAGCCGGCTATGCGGGAAGCTATCTCAAGCCGGGCCTCGGAGCCAGGGCTGTCGGTATGGGGAACGCCTACACGGCGATTGCCGAGGGAGCGGAAGGGGTGTTTTTCAATCCGGCGGGTCTGGCGATTTTTCCTTCGCGAGAGGCGGTTTTCACCTATAACAGCCTTACTCTGGATCGCCGACTCATGGGGGCGAGCATAGTCACCCGCGTGCGCAATCAGGCGATGCTCGGGGTCTCCTGGCTTTACAGTTCAGTGGGTGAGGTGCCGATGCGGGATTCCGATAGAAATCCGGCGGGGAACATGCCCAACGGCAACAATGTCTTCGGGCTTAGTTTTGCCAAAAAGTTCGGCGATTTTTTCGCCGCCGGAACCAACCTGCGCTACCTGCATTCCAAACTCGAGGAATTCGGGGCTTTTGCCATCGCCGTCGATCTGGGAGCGATCGCCAGCTACGAAAAAAGGGGATCGATCGGCCTGTGTATCAGCAATCTCGGCTCCAGTTTCCGCTGGCAGGATTGGGCGGGGGCCAACGCCGAATACGAAGACAAACTGCCGTTTCGGCTTCGCCTGGGTGCGGCCGCCTATTGGCTCGATGAGAAGATCATAACCGCGCTGGATATCGAAAAAGACGAAAAGCTCGATCCGCTGATACATATCGGAGGGGAATACTGGTTGACCCGGGAAGTCCCCAACGAAAATCCGGGCGAAATCGATGAAGAAAGTGGAGAGCTTGCGGAATCGAAGGTGGAAAAATGGTTCGGTTTGCGGGCCGGATATTCGGATAAAGCACCGGCTTTCGGCGGCAGCTTGTATTTTCCGTTCGGCACTCTTCGGGGCGGAATAGACTATGCCTATAAGGGCGGCAAGCTCGGCGAGGGATCATACAATATGTTTTCCCTGAGGGTGATATTTTGAAGAACGTATTTTGCGGATTCGTCGTTTTCTGCCTGATTATTTTCGGGGCGGAACGGTCGGCCGTGGCCGAAAACGCCGGTTTTGTCTTTCTGCGGCACGGCTATGGCGCCCGACCGGCCGCTCTCGGCGAGGCGGTTACCGCATCCGGCGGCGACTTGTCTTCGGCCGCCTACAATCCGAGCCTGTTGATGCAATCAGGCGATAAGGCCCAGTTCTCCTTTGCCTATAACCGCATCTATGCCGATGTGTCTCAGAGCAATCTCGGCTGCGGGTTCAAATTCGGCAGTTACGCTGTTGCAGGTCTTTTGAATGTCGGTAAAATCGCCGGAATCGAACGTCGCGCTGAGACGGCCAGCCCTGATCCGCTGGGGGAATTCGAAGAAAACAATATCGTGATGGCGCTGCAGGCGGCCATGCGGGCGGGCAATATCGATGGCGGGCTGGCGCTCAAATATGCCTACGAAAAAATCGATTATTCATCGGCCAATGCTTTGATGCTCGATTTCGGAGTCAATCTCGATGCCGGGCATGGCATGCGGGTCGGCGCCGCAGTTAGGAATATCGGCGGGAAATACCGTTTTGAGTTGGCCCGCTACTCGTTGCCTCTCGAATACCGTTTCGGAGCCGTTTTTTCACCGCCCAAGCTTGATAATTACCGATTCTTGGCCGATATCGTCGTTTCCCGCAACTCCGGAACCA
>CAZHVC010000146.1:0-5462 GCA_964535765.1 uncultured Ignavibacteria bacterium
ACGCTAAGGCATACTATAGTCTTGCCGGAATCACCGGACAAACCGGCGATCACCAGCCGGGGTAAATCGAATCGCATAGACGCTATCCTCCGGAACGATCCGGATTTAATCGTTGGCCGCGCCTTCTTTATGCGGCAATTCGATAAAACTGCCGCCGAAATAGGTGTAAACGCAGCGGCCGGAATTCATCAGCTCCTTGATCGCTTCTTTGCAGAGCTGCTTATCGACCTCATCGCCGTACAACTCCATCATGGCCTTGGTCAGATCGGTGGCCTTGAGTTTCTTCTGGCCGGTCGATTCCTTGACCATTTTGTACATCGCGTCGGCTATTTCGCTCACGGTTTTTGCCACTTAGGTTACTCCTTAAAAGGTTAAATGCGTCGAACGCTTGAAGGTCAGGCCGGCATGCTTGAAATCATCGATATGCTCTTTGCGGAACTCGATTCCGGCCATCCGGAAAAAGCGCGGCCAGCCGATCCGCTCGATCCACTCGCCCATTCGCTCGTATTTCTTGGCGTTCTTGGCCCATAGTTCGACGAGGTTTTTGACCGCCTGGGTGACCTCGGGCCAACGCGGAGGATTGTTGGGCAAAAACGGGATCGCCAGCTTCGAAAACATCGGTTCGTGTCTGGCATTGGACACTTTGCCGCCGACCCAGATAGATACGCCGTCGTTGAGCGGATCGTTCAATTTCATCGCCGGGCAGACGGTGTAGCAGTTGGCGCAGAACATGCAGCGCTCCTCGATAACTTCCACCGATGGTTTGCCGTTGACCGTGGCCGGTCTGATCGCCGCGGTCGGGCAGGAGGCGCTGACGTTCGGAATTTCGCAGATGTTTTTCAGATTGTCATGGTCTATTTTCGGCGGCCGGCGATGGATTCCCAGAATGGCGATATCGGAGCAGTGCACCGCACCGCACATGTTGAGGCAGCAGGCCAGCGCTATTCGAAGCTTGCCGGGCAACTTCATGTTTTCGAAATAATCGATCAACTCGTCCATCACCGACTTGACGATTCCCGAGGCGTCGGTGGCGGCCGAGTGGCAATGGATCCAACCCTGGGTGTGCACGATGCTCGAAATGGAATTCTGAATTCCGCCCACCGGGTGGCCGAGGGCTTTGATGTCCTTGATCAACGGCTCGATATTTTCCTGTTTGGTAAGCAGGAATTCGACGTTATGCCGGCTGGTGAAACGAAGATAACCGTCGCAGTATTTATCCGCAAGATCAGCATACATCCTGATCTTCTGGATGCTCAGCAATCTGGGGGAACCCACCCGAACGGTATAAAGCTTGTCGCCGCTTTCGGCCACATGAACCATCACGCCGGGCTTGAGCACCTCGTGATATCTCCATTTGCCGTAATTTTTCTTGATTATCGGTGGCAAAAATTTCTCGTAATGCGGCGGACCGATGTCGGTTTTTCTTGCCTGTGCTGTTTCTGCCATGGCTTACCTCTATTTATTTATTATTGTTGTTATTTTCCCTGATTATTATTTCTCTTCTTCGCTTTCATCCTCTTCGAAATACTCCTCGTAAAACACGTAAGGATTTTCGCGGGGATGAGCAACCATTTCCGGTATCGGTTCCACCCCTATAGCCTCGAGGAAATTCCCCATGCCGACGCGCTGGATGAATTCGCCGACGCGTTCCCGGTTTTTCCCTTCCTCGCTCCAAAGATCCCAGATTTTCGCCAGCAGGTCCTTGATCTCCGTGTAGGGCGGTTCGATTTTGATGAAGGGGACGATCACCGATGACAAAAGCGCGCCCTCGATAATCGGGGCTTTGGAACCCAGCAACAGGGTCGCACCTCTATCCTTGCCCGGCCGCAGAGCTTTGGGCATGACGTTTATGCAATGCATGCAGTGGCGGCAATAGCTGTTTTCGATATGCAGTTCCTTGCCGTCCCAGCTCATGCATTTGGCGGGACAATTATCGACCACCTCCGAACGTATATCCATCCCCTTGGCGGCATATTCCTTAACCGCCTCTTTGTCGATCTGAATATTGTCGCGCCAGATTCCGATTACCGACAGGTCGGCCCGGGCGATCGAGGCTACGCAATCGTTCGGACAGCCCGACATCTTCATTTTGAACTTGTAGGGGAAAGCCGGCCGGTGAAGCTCGTCCTGGAAAGCCATCGTCAAGTCGTAGGTCAAGGCCAACGTGTCGTAACAGGCCCATTCGCAGCGGGCAGGACCAACACAGCAACTCGGCGTTCTGACGTCGGACCCGGAACCGCCCAGATCGAATCCGGCTTGAGTCAATTCGGAAAATATCGGTTCCAGCTCCGATGTTTGGGTGCCGAGGAAAATTATATCGCCGGTGGAACCGTGCATGTTGGTCAAACCCGAACCATGTTTTTCCCAGATATTGCACAATGTGCGCAGGGCTTCCGACGTGTAAAACCAACCTGACGGCTGATTTATACGGATGGTATGGAAATGGGAGATATTGGGGAATTTATCCGGCAGATCGGAATAGCGGCCTATCACCCCGCCGCCGTATCCCATTACGCCCACTATTCCGCCATGTTTCCAGTGCCCGATTCGCTCGTTATATGATTGTTCGAGCTGGCCGAGAAGATCGGTCGCCATCGGGCTTTTCTGGGAGGCAAGCTTGATTTCTTTGACGAAGCTCGGCCATCTGCCTTTTTCGAGTTCGTCAAGTTTGGGGGTTTTGTAATGATTATCGGCCATCGTTTCTCCTTACACCATTTATGGTTGATTCTGATTTCTTCCGATTTTCCCCAGCAGCATCCGGCAAAGGCTCTGTTTGGTTCTCTAAGGAACGAATTCCAACTTTCATCTTATCCGTTCCGCTTATCGACAGGCCGTTTGCCGACCGATTATAAATAGCTAACCCTTCTCCAACAGTCAAGAACTATTTGTGAAATTTTTCATTATCTTATTTCGGCCTAAAGACCCGTTCTCATTCATAGGATTGGCTATTTTCGTGTTCCGCGTTTCACCTTAGTTTATAGCAACTAAACATGGACATGTTATATTATTATGGCGCCCGGCCGACTTCTCCGCGGCTACCGTTTTCCTGTTCTAACTACATGCCCTTATAAGGATTAGGTCCGATCTTGTTTATTTCCTCGAGAAATCCGTCAAAGATCGCCGGTATCTTTCGGTAGTCGCTGATCGCCAGTTCATGCAATCTAACCCGCTCTTCTTCCAGAACCAGCTGCTTCAATTTCTCGCGCACGTTCGTCATCCGGGTGGCCGCCAATTCGCTTCCCCTTATGAAATGGCATTGATAATCGTCGCCTTTCTTGCAGCCGATAAGCATCACGCCGTCGAAACCGCTGGCCAAGGCGTCGCTCACCCAGACCGTATTCATCGAACCCAGGCATCGCAACGGGATTATCCGAATCATCGCGTTATACCGCAATCGCATCAGCCCGGCCATATCCACCGACGGCAAAGCGTCGTTTTCGCAGATAAAGGCCAATATGCGCGGCTTTTCCTCGAACTCGTCCGGTATATGGATCGATTTTATCATTTGCGACATCATGTTTACGTTGTAGTTCTTAAACGAGATAATCCGTTCGGGGCAGGCTCCCATGCAGACCCCGCAGCGGCGGCAACGGAACGGATTCGGCAAGGGAGTGCCTTTCTCGTCTTCATCGAGAGTTCCGAAAGGACATTCCTCGGTGCAACGTTTGCACTGGGTACACCTCTGCATGAAAAACTCCGGAAAACTCGGATCGCCGGAGCGGGGGTGCACGGCCAGCCCCCGGGAAACCGCCTCGACCGCTTGAATCGCTTTCAAGGCCGCCCCGTAAGCGTCGTCGCGGCTGTCGGCGAATCCCATCGGCGCCCGCACTGCGCCGCAGGCGTAGATCGCCGTTCGCCTCGTTTCATAGGGGAAACAGATGTAATGGGAATCGGGGAATCCGTACTTCAACGTCGGCAGATCGGTTCCCTGTCGGTAGGTCAGATTGATTATTCTCGCCCCTTTTTCAGCGCCGGCGGCTTCCTTCTTGCCGTCGGCGGTAGTGGCCGCCTGTTCCGTTGAGGCTTCGCCTTCGGCTTCCGTCTCGGCGATTTCCACCTTCGTGGCCGGAACCATTCCCGTCGCCAGAACCACCAAATCCGCCTTGATCGTTATGTTGTCACCTAAAAGCGTATCCACCGCCGTGACCTGCAATTTTCCGGTATTGTCTTTGGTCACCTCCCGGATTTCGCCTTTGGTGAAAAATATGGCGTCATCGTCCTGAACCCGGGCGTAAAACAGCTCATGCTGGGCCGGCGTCCGCATATCTTTGTAGATAACGTAGATTTTCGCCTCGGGATCGCTTTGCCGGATGTACATCGCCTGTTTTAGCGATACCAGGCAGCAAACCGCCGAACAATAAGGGAGATGATTTTCGTCGCGTGAACCGGCGCATTGGATAAAAACCACGCTCGCCGGTTTCTTGCCGTCCGAGGGCCGCTTTATTCCGCCGTTTCCCATCATCCGTTCGATATCGACGTTGGTGACAACGTCGGGGGATATTCCATAGCCGAGATGAGTCAGTCTGCCGGCATCGTAGGGACGCCAGCCGGCGGCCAGGATTATCGCTCCGACTTCGATTTCCTCAATGCCCGATTCATGTTTCAGGGTAACGGCGAACTTGCCCGGTTGCCCGCTTGTCTTTTCGACGACCGTGGCGGTATGGATCTTAATATTTTTATTTGCCTTTACTTTTTGTATCAGTTCCTGCAGTCCGGTATCGTCAAGATCGGTATAGGGCGGGATATCGGGATATGATTTCTTCGTTTTTGCCGCCCAACCGCCGAGCTCTTTTTCTTTTTCGATCAGGATAGCCTGATAGCCCGCCTCGGCGATGGCCAGAGCCGCCTGCAGACCGCTCATTCCGCCGCCGATTACCATTATCGATTTGCTGGTCGGCTCGATATACGGTTCGGGCGGCTCCGAATTCTGCAGCCTGGCTATTCCCATCCTGATATAGTCCTCCGCCAGCATCTGCGTATCTTCATCGTTGGGGGCGTGCGACCAGGCGACTTGTTCGCGCAGACTGATCCGATCCGTCAGGACTTCTTTGCCGAAATCGAACAACTCCGTGAAGACGCGCCCGGAACAAGCGGCGATGGCCACTCTGTTGAGATTTTCCGTTTTTATGTCTTGCCTTATCGATTCGACGGTTTCCGCCGCGCATAATATATCGTGCGCCTTGCAGACGGCGGCTTTGCCGCCTTTGGTCGCCTCGGCGACAAGCTTTTCGATATCGACCGCTTTTGCGATATCGCAGCCGCGGCATATATAAACGCCAATCTTCGTTTCCATCTTATTTCCTCCCCGCGGTCACGTTAATTGCCTTGAGCGCCGCTCCGGTGGCGTTCCTGACTGAATCGGCCACATCCGCCGGTCCCAGCGCCGTGCCCGCGCCGATTATCTCCGATTTTTGTCTGGGGGCAAAAAATCCGTACGGGTCAAGTTGAATATCGGTTACCGG